>DATJFA010000320.1:0-4651 GCA_035496015.1 Terriglobales bacterium
GCGACTGCGGCGGCAGTAGCTGCTGTGCTGCTGGTTTTACTGCCGCTGGCTGCGATTTTCATCTACCTGGTGCAGCGTGGACTGGGCTCCATCAATTGGGCCTTCCTGACGCAAACGCCCAAGCCAGTGGGCCTTCCCGGAGGTGGGATGGCTAACGCCATTCTCGGCTCGGGAGTCATTCTGGCCATCGCCAGCGCTATCGGCGTGCCACTAGGCATCGGCGCGGGTGTGTTTCTTTCCGAGTACGGCCGCAACCCCTTCGGCGACGCCATCCGCTTCACCGCCGATGTGCTCAACGGAGTTCCCTCTATCATTATCGGAATTGTCGCCTACTCCCTGGTGGTGCTGCGTCAGAAGCATTTTTCGGCGCTGGCGGGAGGCGTGGCCCTGGGCATCATGATGATCCCCACCATCACGCGGGCGACCGAGGAAATGCTGCTGCTGGTGCCGCGCTCGGTGCGCGAGGCGGCGCTGGGCCTGGGAGTTTCCCGCTGGCGCACCACGGTTTCCATTACCCTGCGCACGGCAGCGGCCGGAATCGTCACCGGCATCATGCTGGCCTTCGCCCGCGTGGCCGGCGAGACCGCGCCACTGCTGTTCACCGCCTTTGGCAGCCAGTTCTGGAGCGCCAATATCAACCAGCCCATCGCCGCCCTCCCGCTGCAGATTTTTGTCTACGCTATTTCTCCCTACGACGAATGGCACCGGCAAGCGTGGGCCGGGGCGCTGGTGCTGATTCTGCTCATTGTCGGAACCATTGCCGTGGTGCGCCTTATCGCCAGCCGGGGCATGATGAAAGGAACCGCCTAGCATGGGCGTGGGCATCGAGGTCGAAAGCCTGAACGCCTGGTTCGGGGCTACCCAGGCGCTGCACGACATCGCCATGCGCATTGCGCCCAACCATGCCACCGCCATCATTGGTCCCTCTGGCTGCGGCAAGTCCACCTTTGTGCGCTGCATCAACCGCATGCATGAGACTCTGCCGGAAACGCGCGTAAGCGGCAAGGTGCGCATCGGCGACATGGACGTATACGGGAACGGCACCCCGGCGGTGCAGGTGCGCCGGCACGTGGGCATGGTGTTCCAGAAACCAAACCCATTCCCGGCCATGTCCATTTACGACAATGTGGCCGCCGGCCTCAAGCTGAACGGTTTTCGCGATAAGGGCAAGCTGGATGAAGTCGTGGAGCGTTCCTTGCGCATGGCGGCTCTTTGGGACGAGGTGAAGGACTCGCTGAAAAAGAAGTCAGGGGCCAGCCTTTCCGGCGGCCAGCAGCAGCGCCTTTGCATCGCCCGCGCGCTGGCCGTGGAGCCGAACGTGTTGCTTATGGACGAACCGGCTTCGGCGCTGGACCCCATCTCCACGGGGAAAATTGAGGATTTGATTTTTCAGCTCAAGCAGAACTACACCATTGTGATCGTTACCCATAACATGCAGCAGGCGGCCCGTGTGGCGGAGTTTACCGGATTTTTCCTGCTCGGCAACCTGATCGAATTCGATAAGACGGAAAAAATCTTTACCAATCCCTCTGACAAGCGTACAGAGGACTACATTACAGGCAGGTTTGGCTGATGCGCACACGATTCCAACTCGGGCTGGACGAACTGCGGGAAAAATTGCTTAAGATGGGGGGCATGGCGGAGCAGGCGGTGGACCGCGCCTGCCGGGCCTACCGGGAGCGCGACCTCACGCTCTGCCATCGCGTGCTGGAAAATGAATCCCTCATCAACGCTGCCGAGCGCGAAATTGACGGCATCGCCCTCGATCTGCTGGCCATGCAGCAGCCCATGGCCATTGACCTGCGCTTCATTCTGGCGGTGGTAAAGATCAATGCCGACCTGGAGCGCGTGGGCGACCAGGCGGTGAACATCGCCGAGCGGGTGATGGACATGATGGAATTGCCGGCTGCCGAGTTGCCGGTGGATGTGCCCCGCATGGCTTCGGCTGCGGCGGCCATGGTGCAGCGCGCCCTGGAGTCTTTCATCGAGGGCAAAGCGGAACTGGCGCAAGCAGTGCTGGAGATGGACAACGTGGTGGACCGCATGCGTGACGAGGCCTTCATCTCCCTGGTGCGCACCATGAATCAGAACCCCGCGATCACCCGGCAGGCGCTCGACGCTCTGCTGATCGCGCGCAACCTGGAGCGGGTGGCCGACCACGCCACTAATATTGCCGAAGATGTGATTTTCTGGGTGCGCGGCGCCGACGTGCGGCACTCCTTCGGCTTGCAGTCCAGCCTGGGCGGAGCCGGCTGAGCGACCCTTAATGCGCGCATTGCGGGGCTAAGACTTTCTTTCCCACTTACATCTCCCCCCTATCCTTGGTATCGTTGCAAGGCGTCTGTGGCAAACAGAACAGAAGGCCAGGCGCTTGCACCGCAAGTTGCAATCCGTGAGCGCTTGGAAACCGCCGGTATTGGTCTTTGTTCCTGCTGATTTCATCTGATATCACAAAATATCTCAAGGCAACCCCTGCTAACCATCCCCGCTTCCCACTGCTAAACCCGAAGTCCGATCTACGCTGTGCCTTCTTCCATCGCTGAGCCGGCGTCCACCGGACAGGAAAGAGGTCCCTTGTGCCCCAGCCAAGCATCCTCATTGTGGACGATAACGCGCTCATGCTCCTCACTTTGACGCGCATCCTGGAGCAGAATGACTACTCCGTGCTGGGTGCCAGCAGCGCCAGCAGCGCACTGCAACTCGTGAAATCAAAGCCGGTCGATTTGGTGATCACTGACTACAACTTGCCCGGCGGCGGAAAAGAACTCGGTCCGGCTTTGAAGCGGTTGCTGCCGCAGTTGCCGGTTGTAGTACTTTCCGGCGACCCCGAAGCCGCCCAGGCGGCTGAGTACGCTGATCTGCTGCTGCCCAAACCGCAGGAACCGGAAAAGCTCATGAGTGCAATCCGCCGCCTGTTGCAGCAGAAAGGCAAGGAACACGCAGCCTAGAACAGGAATCTCCGGGGGTTGAACCTTTCCTCCGCGCCAGGGTTGACACTCGTGGACGTCTCTTCTATCCTGCTCCCCGCATCAGGAGAGGCTCGGCCAAGTGCCGGGTCCGGCAACCGGGCCAGGAGACGCCGCGGTGCCACGAGTGCGAACCACTCGATGCGCGGAACGTGAGTTCCGAACTAAAGTCTCCTGCGAGATCGCCGCCTCACAAGGGCGGCGTTTCCATTTTGGGCCAATTCCTCAAGCCTACAAGAGCGCCACAACGTAGCACTTACGCCGCGGACAGGCCAACTCCAGACGTCGCCTTCCTTGAGAGAACCGCGAAAGCGACCTCGTTGCTGAACTTACCTGCCAAGCTCAAAATTGAGCGTGATGCGGATCGGCACTTCCACCGGCTTGCCGTTCAGGCGTGAGGGGCGATAGCGCCATTGCCGGACCGCACGCAAAGCGGCCGCTGCCAGCAGAGAGTTCCCGCTGGCTACGCGCAGTTCGTTCACCTGGCCGGAACTATTAACCAACGCCTCCAGCACCACCGCTCCCTCAATTCCACTCTGCTTGGCGAGCACCGGATAAACCGGTTCCACCCGCTGGATGAGAACCGGCTGCGGAATGCCAGTCGAAACGCGCAAGTTCTGCGGCAGGGAGGGTTGCGCCGCCGGCACGGTCAGCAAGTCGTTTAAAGGGTCGCTGCCGGAAGCTTTGGCCTCAAGCACAGTGCCTGGCGGAAGCGGCGGCGGGGTCGATTCGGATGAGCCGGAGTTGGCGCTGGCCAGGCGTGAAGAGGCGCTGGCCACAATCATGGCCTGTCCGCTGAAACCGGTGCCCAGGGGACGCAAACGTACGCGCGCATGCTGCCGCGGGGCAACGCTGTCTGTGTCAGCCTGCTCCGGTTGTGCCGCTTTGGGTGCAGCCGAGGCGGCCTGGGGCGCGATCCAGGCGGATGCTGCCGGTCCGGAAGCCCGAATCGCGCGCAGCAGCAGGAACAGGCCCAAGCTGAGTACCAGGACTCCCAGTACCGCCTGCCAGCTTCGCGATGAAAGGCGAAACCGCGCCGGCAGATGCTCCGGCGCGGGCGCAGGCGTCCACGATGTAGCCAGATCTCCGGCAGTCCCCAGGTCGGCAACGCTGGCGACGGCGGCCCGGGCCAGCGCTTCCTCGGCGGCAAAGCAGTTGGCGATTTCTTCCGCTTTCGCGTGCAGTACGGCGCTATCAATGCTCAGAAAGGCGTTCGGCTGGCTGGAAAAGATTTCAAATATGCCCACTACTTCGTTGCCCGCGCTCACCGGCACACAAACCATGGCGCGAACGCCCAGAGCGCGGCAAACCTGGCGATCCACGCGCGTGTCTACTTCGCTGTCGTCACAGCGCAGCAGAGTGCAGGTACCCAGGCAAGCGCCGGTAAGGCCGGAGCGCGCATCAATGCGCGCGCCCAGTGGCGGAGCGATGCCGCTGGCAGCGCGGCAGCGTAACTCGCCATTTTCAGCCAGAGCAATGCCCACCCCATCGCCCCGGGCCAACAAAAGGATTTCGTCCGCCAGGCTTTGCAGATGCGCCTGCAGGCTCTGGGCGACTTCGGCCAGCTCCGGGGAAGGTAAATTTTGCCCCTGGGGACGCGCAGAACTGTCTTTCCGAGCACTGGGCAACGGTTGTGGTGTCGAAAAGCGATTGGCCATAACCGGACCTCAAGGCTGGGGGATGCC
>DATJFA010000321.1:0-4671 GCA_035496015.1 Terriglobales bacterium
CCCCACGCTGAGCTCGGTGATCAGCGGGGCGTGTCCGGGCAGAATTCCCAGGTAACCGTTCTTCCCGGGAATCTGCACCTCGGCCACGGTGTCCTGCACCACCAGCCGCTCCGGGGTCACAATTTCGAGTTGGATCGTATCTGGCAAAAAATCAATTCCCAGTTGTCGGTTCCAAAAACCAGTTCTCAGTTGTCAGTAAAACCACATGCCATGTGCCGATAATCCCTGGTTGGCAAGCCAGTTCTCAGCTCCGCAAACTAACTGGCAACTGACCACTGGCCACTGACCACTGCCTCTACGCTGCTGCCTTCAGCTTGCCGGCGTGCTCCAGCACCTCGTTAATGTCGCCCTTCATGTAGAAGGCCTGTTCGGGGATCTCGTCGTGCTTGCCTTCCAGGATTTCCTTAAAGCTGCGCACCGTGTCCTGAATCTTCACATACCGCCCCTGTAGCCCGGTGAACTGCTCGGCCACGTGGAAGGGCTGCGACAGGAATTTCTGCATCTTGCGCGCCCGCGCCACGATCAGTTTCTGGTCTTCGCTCAGCTCGTCAATGCCCAGGATGGCGATGATGTCCTGCAGGTCCTTATAGGTCTGCAGTACTTTCTTCACGCCCTGCGCCACCGCATAGTGCTCCTGGCCCACAATGCGCGGGTCGAGAATGCGCGAAGTCGAAGCCAGCGGGTCCACCGCGGGGTAGATGCCGATTTCCGTCAGCGGCCGCGAAAGCACCGTGGTGGCGTCGAGGTGGGCGAAGGTGGTGGCCGGCGCCGGATCCGTCAGGTCATCCGCAGGCACGTAAATCGCCTGCACCGAAGTCACAGAGCCCTTCTTGGTGGAGGTAATCCGCTCCTGCAGTTCGCCCATTTCCGTGGCCAGGTTGGGCTGGTAACCTACCGCGCTGGGCATGCGGCCCAGCAGCGCGGAAACTTCCGACCCGGCCTGGGTAAATCGGAAAATGTTGTCAATGAAGAGCAGCGTGTCCGCGCCTTCCACGTCGCGGAAGTATTCGGCCACGGTCAACCCAGTCAGCGCCACCCGCAGGCGCGCTCCCGGTGGCTCCGTCATCTGCCCATAGATCAGCGCCGCCTTCGATTCCTCGGGCACGCCCGGCTTGATCACGCCCGACTCGCTCATCTCCAGCCACAGGTCATTGCCTTCGCGCGTGCGCTCGCCCACGCCGGCAAACACGGAGAAGCCGCCGTGCTGCTTGGCCACGTTATTGATGAGTTCCATGATGACCACGGTCTTGCCCACGCCCGCCCCACCAAACAAGCCGATCTTGCCGCCCTTCAGGAAGGGCTGGATCAGGTCAATGACCTTCACCCCGGTTTCAAACATCTCCGCCGTGGTGGCTTGCTCGTCGAAGGCCGGCGCCGGCCGGTGAATGGGCAGGCGCTGGTTGGCCTTGATGGGGCCAAGCTTATCCACCGGTTCGCCAATCACGTTCATCACCCGGCCCAGCGTGCCCGCTCCTACGGGCACGGAGATGGGCTCGCCCAGGTCAATGGCCTTCATGCCGCGCACCATGCCGTCGGTGGGCTCCATGGCTACGCAGCGCGCCCGGCCCTCGCCCAGGTGCTGCTCGATTTCCAGCACGACGTTGATCTCCATCGGCGTGTTGAAGCCGTCGCCCACTACCCGCACCGCCTGATAAATGGGGGGCAGCTTGGCTTCTTCGAATTGCACGTCCACCACCGGGCCGGCGATTTGTATTACGTGTCCAGTATTTTCAGGCATGTGTCAGTTCTCGGTTCTCGGTTCCCAGTTCTCAGAGCACTTGGCAATTAGCACTTAGCATTTAGCCAGCCACGCCTGCCGAAAGTGACCAGCCGCGCCGCTTAGCGCCTCAGTTCGGCAATACTGCCGGTTCCCAGCAATTCCTTTGGCGGGGTCATCCTGAGGGGCTTCAGCCCCGAAGGATCTCGCGCGTACTGCCGGGATCTGCGCTACTGCACGCCAGATGCTTCGGAGCTAAAGCTCCTCAGCATGACTGCACGTACAAGTTCACGGCCAAATGCTAATTGCCAAGTGCCAATTGCTGCTTCTCACAGCGCCGCGGCGCCGCTCACAATCTCAATAATTTCCTTCGTAATCTTGGCTTGCCGCGCCCGGTTCATGGCCAGAGTGAGCGCGTCAATCATGTCGCTGGCATTGTTGGTGGCGGCATCCATAGCCGTCATGCGCGCCGCGTGTTCCGCCGCCACCGATTCCAGCAGCGTATGAAATACCCGCAGTTCCACGTAGCGCGGCAGCATGCTGCGGAACAGCTCCTGCGGCGGCTGCTCGTAGATGTAGTCCACCGGCGCCGCCGCAAACGCGGCAGCTCTCTCATCAATCGCCTTCGTGTCCGCCTCGCTGATCGCCACGCCGGCAGACTTGGCCGCCTCCGCTGCCCGCAGCTTCTCCTGCTCCGCCATCTCCTCCGCCTGCTGCACTCCGGAGCCGCCAATCTGCGCGATGGGCAAAACCTCGTCCACTACCACCCGCTGCGATACCACCGACTTGAACTCGTTGTAGAGCACGTATACCGCGTCAATTTCGCCCCGGGTGTAACGCTCGATGACGCTCTGGCCCAGCGCCTTGCCTTGCGCGAATTCCAGCCGCCCCAGGATGCCCACGTGCTCGCCCACAATTTGCACCGCGCCGGAACGGCCTTGCGCGCGCGGCGCGGGGGTTAGCGACTCCTCCGCGGCTTCGGCAATCTCTGGCTGCTCTACCGGGGCAATGGGGAAGCGGCGGCGGAAAAAATCGCGCGCCTTGCGTCCCACCGCCTCGATATCAATGTTTTTGCCTTGCTTTGCCAGAATGAAACGCATGGCCGCCTTCAGGATGTTCGCATTAAAGGCGCCCGCCAGGCCCTTATCGCCTGTGACCACAAGCAGCAGGATGGTGTTTTCTTCACGCTGTGCCAGCAGCGGATGGCGTGGCTCGCCCGTTTCCGGGTCATACACTTCCGCCCGCATCACCAGCGACTTGAGCACGTTGGTGAGCATCTGTGCGTAGGGCCGAGCCGAAAGCGCGCGCTCTTGCGCCCGCCGCAGCCGCGCAGCCGATATCATCTTCATGGCGCGCGTAATCTGCCGCGTGTTGCGCACGCTGCGAATTCGCCGCCGGATGTCGAGTATGCCCGCCATAAAAACCAGTTGTCAGTGGTCAGTTGCCAGTTTCTAATTGACGATTGAAGATTGAAGATTGACGAATGAAACCCGCACGCAACAATCGGGTTCTTCAATTCTCAGGTCAGCATTCCTGGTTCGTAATTCTTCATTCATCATTCGGCGTTCTTCAGTCGCCGGATTTCAATCGTCAATCGTAAATCTTCAATCGTCAATTACTTCGCTGCCGCCGCCTGCCGCTCCGCCAGGAACCGCTCCTTGCACTCCTTCAGAACCTTGTTCATCTCCGTCTTCAGCTGGTCGTCGAGCGCTTTCTTCTTCATGATGTTCTCGAACAGCCCTGGGTTCATGGTGTCCACGTACTCGTAAAGCGCTTTCTCGAAGGGGCGCACCTGCTCCACCGGCACGTCGTCGAGATAGCCATTGGTACCCGCGTAAATGATGAGAATCTGCTTGGAGAAGGGAAGTGGCGAGTACTGGTCCTGCTTCAGCACCTCGACCAGGCGTTCGCCGCGGGCCAGCTGCGCCTGCGTGGCTTTGTCCAGGTCGCTGCCGAACTGGGCGAATGCTGCCAGCTCGCGGTACTGCGCCAGTTCCAGTTTCAGGGTTGCGCCCACCTGCTTCATGGCCTTGATAGCCGCGGTGAATCCTACGCGGCTTACCGACAGGCCCACGTTTACTGCCGGGCGGATGCCGCTGTTGAATAGGTCGGTTTCCAGGTAAATCTGCCCATCGGTAATCGAGATGACGTTGGTGGGAATGTACGCGGAAACGTCGCCCGCCTGGGTTTCAATCACCGGCAACGCGGTCAGCGAGCCGCCGCCCAAATCATTGCTGAGCTTAGCCGCGCGCTCCAGCAGCCGTGAGTGCAGGTAGAACACGTCCCCGGGATACGCCTCGCGTCCCGGCGGCCGCCGCAGCAGCAGCGAAATTTCGCGGTACGAAGCCGCGTGCTTGGAAAGGTCGTCGTAGATGACCAGCGCGTGCCTCTTGCTGTCGCGGAAGTACTCGCCCATGGCGCAGGCCGCGTAGGGCGCAATGTACTGCATGGGAGCGGGTTCCGAAGCCGAAGCCGCCACCACAATGGTGTAATCCATGGCGCCAAAGTCGGTGAGCGTCTTCACCACCTGTGCGATCGAGGATCGCTTCTGCCCGATGGCGCAGTAAATGCAAATCAGGTCCCCGCCCTTGTTATTGATGATGGTGTCAATGGCGATCGCGGTTTTGCCTGTCTGCCGGTCGCCAATGATCAGCTCGCGCTGCCCGCGGCCGATGGGAATCATGCTGTCAATGGCCTTCAGCCCGGTGGCCATCGGTTCGCGCACGGGCTGCCGCGAAATCACCCCCGGCGCCAGCCGCTCGATTGGAATATGCTTCTCGGTGGCGATCGGGCCTTTGTCATCAATCGCCTGACCCAGCGAATTCACCACCCGGCCCACCATGGCTTCGCCCACCGGCACGCTCATGATCTGCCCGGTGCGCCTGACCTCGTCGCCTTCCCGGATTTCGGTGTATTCGCCCAGCAGCACCGCTCCCACCTGGTCTTCTTCCAGG
>DATJFA010000322.1:0-3975 GCA_035496015.1 Terriglobales bacterium
CAGGTCCGTCCAAAAGGGGTCTAAGCACAATGTTCTCAGGCGGTTACCAGAAATTATCGGCTGGCTTCGAAGGTGCTTATCAGGAAGAGTCGGCGTTCTAACCGAAAGCGGGGTACTCCTTGAGCGAGAACAGCACAACCATCAAAAAGCGGAAAAACACCTTACTGCCGGTGCTTACGGTGCTGTTCCTGGTGGCCTACTCAATCATGACCATGCTGATTGTGGAGCAGGGCAACACGATCGAATCGCAGAGGTTGCTGATCAAGCAGCTCTTCAGCGACAGCACCCAACTGAGCGCCATGAAGGGGCAGCAGGCACAAAAGCACAACGCCGAGAAAGCGCATCCCAAGCCGTATGCCCGCAAAGAGGCTCCACGCGCCCGCCCGCGGCAGAACGAGCCCCGGGTTGACGCGCCCCAGGCCCCGGCCGATCTGCAGCGCTCGGTAATATCTTTGTAGGACCTTGGCCGGTGGCCGCTTAGCCGCGGGAAGCAGCCATTTTCGAGACACCGGCCGTCTGCAAGCCCGCGACTTCCACGCGGTTTCTGCCGCGCGCTTTAGCGCGATACAGAGCTTTATCTGCGGCCCCGATGACCTGCTGAACATTCTCCTGCTTCTGTTCTTCCGAACCGGCAAGGCCAATGCTCACGGTTACGGAGGTGATATCAGCCACAGGCGGCGGTTCCACCTTCGTTTTACGTCTGCGCGTGGTGCGCCGGCCAGTGTCGCGCCGGTCAGCTCCGCGCGCCTGATGCCGGCGGTCGGGGCCGCGCAGGCAGAACACAGATTCCTCGATGTCCCTCCGCAGCTCTTCCAAATAGGGTAAGACTTCTGCCGCGACGCGATCGCGAAATAGCACCGCAAACTCCTCGCCGCCGCAGCGAAAGGCCTGTCCTCCACCGCCCACCCGCGCCAGCCGTGCTGCCACCATGCGCAGCACCTCGTCGCCGGTGTCGTGGCCGTAGAGGTCGTTGAAGGATTTGAAGTGATCAATATCCGCCACGGCGATGCAGTAAGGGTGGACGAGCGCTGCCGTGGCTTCATTAAAGGCGCGGCGGCTGGGCAGGGCGGTGAGTTCGTCATGGTAGGCCATGAAATAAAAGCTCTCGATCAGGGAGGCCCCCATTATGAGCACGCCCGTGCCCAGGTAGGCGGTAGCAGCCACCCCCGCCCCGCCGTGGCGCAGCGCGAGCCAGGCTGCCAGCATGCCCCAGAAGAAGCCGCTCTCCAGGTTCCTGCGGTACACGAGTGCGCGCAACAGGAAAACGAGAGCAGCAGCGGCACAAAGTCCTGCGATTACCCAAGGCAAGCTGAACGTGTGCGCGGCTTGGAACTCACTGCTTACGCCCAGAGCCACAAAATCAATCAGCAGCAGGGCGGCGCGGGGCACCAGCGCGTCCAAAGTAAAGCCGCGTTCGGGCAATAAAGAAAACACCAGCAGGTTGACTGGCAGCAGGAAGGCGGCAATGGCTACCCGAACGTGATCGGCGTTCAGGTAGGAAGGACCGAAGGCGGCGCCCTCTACCAGGAACAGGGCTAGCAGTGCGAACAAGACGCGGGTGGAGCGGAAGCGCCAAGCCAGTAGAACCCCCGCGCATACCACGATGTAGAAGCCAAACTGAACCCGGGCATAGCTGGAGGGCGGCAGGGAGACAAAATTCAGCAGCAGCGCCGTGGCCAGCAGCAACAGGCCGCCCGGCAGCAAAGCCAGCACCGGTGTTCTGCTCGGCGAGCTCAAGCGCCTTCCCCTCAGAATCGCTGGCTTGAGCCTAACGTGCTTGGTTGGCTGGGGGGAATGACGTCCTGTATTCAGACCCGACCGGCCTTCGATAGAAAATGGGGCTGACCGGAGCCAGCCCCACGCTTAAACGAAAGTAAACGAAAGCGTTCTCAGCTTAGCGAATCGCCTCCTCGCTCTGCAAGAACGTGGGATCTTCGGCAAGAAACTGTCTCACCGCGCGGTGGGTTTGGAGGAACTGGTTGTACCCGGGGTGATGGCCGAGATAGCTCGCGTCTTGAGCCAAGCCGGGATTCTTCTTCAGGTCGGCCTTGACATTGGGGTGCGTCACCAGGAATTGGTGGAAATTGCGCAGCGCCACGTCACGCCCGCGAGTGTACGAAGGATTAGCGGGGGCCGCGGAATGGGTGGCAGCTGGTGCCGCGGCAGCGGCTGCCGTGCCCGGAGTGCGGAACTGCTCGACGCCGCTGACGGCTTGCGACCCGGTACCCTGGGCCTGGGTGGACTCTATTCGATAGTAGTAGGTAGTACCAGGCTTCAGGTTACGCAGATAAACACGATGGGTGGTGCCGCCCCAACGTGCTTCGGCGGTCTGGTCCAAATCGTTGGGGTTAGCGCCGTATTTCAAGATGGTGCTGGCGTTAACATTGGTAGACCAGGCAATGGTGGCGGTGGTGGGCTTGGTGGATTCAATTACCGGCCCATGGATGATCTTCACCTTCTGCGCTTTCTGGGCGTGTTTCGCCTGGTCGTCTTTGTCCTTATCCCGGTCCTGCTTCGGACGGCTGCTTGCCTGGGCGCAAGTAGCAAGGCCTAGGGCCAAACAAACCGCGATCGTGGCAAATTGATTTCTCATGGTCACACTCCGTTCGCAAGTGCGTACTTACTGACAAAAACCACTCTGAATGAGATGCTGACTGGTGGCGGGCGGTGGTCAGGCAGGCAGAGCAGCGGCGCGCCTGAGCAGCTGCAGGCGCACACTGCCCTCCTGAAGCTCAGGAAGTGGCAGAGCATTGTCAAGAGCTGGATTGAGGGAATACAGTCAAAACTGGCAGAGTGGCGGGCGGTTGAAATAGTTACTAATTTCGGGAGACACGATATGCTCGCTCTGGTATATATTTGGCGACGAGGCGTGTCGGTACCAGTGCTGCCCTCTCGACACTCTCATTCCAAGTGCGAGGTTTGCAGCCAATCTTTGATACTCCACTCAGGCGGAAAAAACGCGTATGGCATACATGAACAGAAAAGCGGGACGGGGGATGCGCGAACTCCGTGACCAGTTGGGGCTTACCATGCGCGATGTACATCGCTTGACCCGAAAGGTCGGCAAACAGCGGCACAACAGCGACTACATCGTCTCACCCAGCCGCTTGTCTGACATCGAAAAGCACGGGCACACGCCGAATCTGTATCGTCTGCATGCCCTGGCGTTGGCTTATCGCTGCAAGACGTCGAAGCTGCTCAAAATGTACGGCATCAACTGAGGCCCGCATCGGCGCGGGTTGGCGGTGAGGTGGCCTAGAATAGGCGCTTGCCGTTGGCCGCCCAATTCGACCGCCTGTGCGTGGTTCTGGTGGGCACGCGCAACCCGCTCAACCTGGGAGCTGCGGCGCGGGCCATGAGCAACTTTGGCTGCGCCCGGTTGCGGGCAGTAAATCCTTACGAGATAGCTTTTCGCGAAGCGCGCTCCGCCGTGGGCGCGGAGGCCGTGCTGCGCCAAGCCGAGGAATATAAGACCGTTGCCCAGGCGGTGGCCGACTGCACCCTGGTTGTGGGCACAACGGCAGGCTCGCGCCGCGACTTAATCCAGCCGTTACGAAGTTTGCAGGAGGGGGCGGCAGAGCTGCGCCGGCAGATGCCCAGCGGCCGCGTGGCCCTCCTCTTCGGTTCGGAGAAACGCGGCCTCTCCAACCAGGACATCAGCCACTGCCACTGGCTGATGCGCATTCCCACCCGCGCCGAACACCCATCCATGAACCTGGGGCAGGCAGTGGCAGTTTGCCTTTATGAGCTGGCGCGGGAAGCAAGCACCCCGGCGCGAACCCAAGCGCCGAAAACGGCGAGTTCCGGAGAGATCGAGCGCATCACGACGCTCTTGTTTCAGGCGCTCAGCGCGAGCGGTTATGTGAAGCCGCGCACCGCCGCCTCCACGGAGGAGAAACTCCGGCGCCTGGTGCGGCGGTTGCAACTGCCCGCCCAGGACACGGAGGTCTGGATGGGAATGCTGCGGCAGATTGT
>DATJFA010000323.1:0-10114 GCA_035496015.1 Terriglobales bacterium
AATCGGAAGTTTGCCAGACGAGGCTTAACTGAGCATGAAACTGGGAGAGATTGCAGCCACTCTGGGAGCGCGCCTGGAGAATGGCTCGCCGGAGACGGAAATAACCGGGGTAGCCGGCATTGAGGAGGCGGGCGCCGGCCAGATCACCTTCGTGGCCAATCCCAGGTATGCGGGGGCGGCGCGCACCACCAAGGCTGCGGCGGTGATCGTGGCGGAGGACTTCCCTGCCGCGAACACGGCGCTGCTGCGCTCGCGCAATCCTTACCTGGACTTCGCCCGCGCCATCGAGCTTTTTTACCGGCCGCCCAAGTACGCGGTGGGGGTACACTCCACGGCGGTTGTCCATCCTTCTGCCAAGATTGGGAAGAACGCGTCCATCGGCCCCTACGTGGTGGTGGACGAAGATGTGCAGATCGGGAAGAACTGCGTGCTGCTGGCGCACGCTGTGATCTACCGGGGAGCGCGCATCGGGAACAACTTTCTGGCGCACGCCCACGCGGTGGTGCGGGAAAACTGCCGCCTGGGCGATAACGTCACCCTGCAGAACGGCGCGGTGATCGGCGGCGACGGCTTCGGGTTCGCCAAGGATAATGAGGGGCGGTGGCGCAAAATTGTGCAGTCGGGTCCGGCGGTGCTGGAGGACGATGTGGAGGTGCAGGCCAACGCCTGCGTGGACCGGGCCAGCATCGGGGAGACGCGGGTGGGCAAGGGCACGCGCATAGATAACCTGGTGCAGGTGGGGCATGGCTCGCGGGTGGGCAATAACACGCTGCTGTGCGCGCAGGTGGGGCTGGCCGGCTCGACTGAGGTGGGCGACAACGTGATTCTGGCGGGGCAGGTGGGCGTGGCCGGACATTGCAAGATTGGCGACGGGGTAATCGCCACCGCGCAGAGCGGCATTCCCAACGACGTGGACGCCGGCGCGGTAGTCAGCGGCTATCCCGCGATCGACAACAAGCAGTGGCTGCGCTGCGTGGCGGTGTTCAACCGGCTGCCGGAGCTGCTGAAGCGGGTGCGGGGGAGGGAGTAGGGCGGTGTTTACTTACCGCCGTGACGCTTTCCTAAGAACGGAGTCGTGCCGAGGGCCTTCAGGCCTGAGAGCCTGCCCTGAGCTTGGCGAAGGGCATCTGGCGTGCAGCACTACAAATTGTGGTTGAGGATTAGATGTTGAAACTCCTTAGGTCAGCGCCAGCACGGTTCGAAACGCAGAGGTCCTTCGACTGCGCTCAGGATGACAGACATTAAAAAGTGATTCGCGAGCGAATCGGTCAGCTCCGCTCAGGATGACATGCATTTAATTTTGGTGAAATGGGCAAGACTAAATTTATGACATTGCAAAAATATTATGCTCGCCGGGTGATTCGCCAGCGAATCACCCGACTTCGCTCAGGATGACAGATGAAAAAATTGTTGCTTAAATGAAATGCATCCAGCTGCAAAGCGAAGAACAGGTGAGGTGGTAACCGGCGGCTCCTTCAACTGCGCTCCGGATGACAGTCGTCAATTTATGCACGCGGCTAAGAGCATCTAAGAATCAAAGATGAGTGACGGAACGGAAATCGCGATCACGCCGGAGGCGAAGCCTATCCGGGTGCTGCTGCTCGACGACCTGGAGGATAACCTGCTGGTGCGGTCCACCATTCTGCGGCAGAAGGGCTACGACGTGGTGACCTCGGCTTCGATCGAGGAAGCCGAGTCCAAGCTCAACGACATTGACATCGCGGTGCTCGACTACCACCTGGGAGCGGGCAAGTTCGGCACCGACGTGGCGGAAACTCTGCGCCAGAAGAGGCCGCACGTGCCCATCATTATTCTTTCGGCCACACTGGAGCGGCGCTTCGGGGGCATCGCCGACATGCACCTGCTGAAGGGCTACAGTTCGGTGGACGACCTGGTGGCGGCTTTGCGCAGCTTTGAGGCCAAGCGGCAGGGCAAGCCGGTGGTGGTGGATGCGCGTGACTTTTACTATTCGCGCATCAGCATGAACATGGGCGACGACATGGTGGTGGAAATTCTGGACCGCGACGGCAACTGGCAATACGTGAACGACTACTTCGCCGCCATGCAGGGACGGAAGCGCTCCTGGTTTGTGGGCAAGAACATGTTCGAGCAGTTTCCCGATGTAGCCGAGCACTGGGCGGAGACCATCCGCACGGTGGCGGAGACGCGCGAAACTTACATTGACCGGGGCTCTGCCGGCCTGCCCCACCTGCCGCGCAAAAGTACGCGCTGGACGTGGAATATCCTGATCTTTCCTGTTCGCCTGCACGACGACCGCAACGGCGCGCTGCTGGGGGCGAGGCTGATAGAGAAGAAGTAGGCCAGACTGGAGACGTTGCAAGCAACGTCTCTACCCGGATCTCGCGGCTAGACGGAGAATTGCTCCTGCTTCACCTTTCCGGCTGCGGGAGGCGGCACCACGCGGTCGGTTACCTCCGCCAGAGCGGCCAGAGCGTCGGCCAGCGGTTTACTCAACGATCCAGGGGCGTAGCGCCAGGTCCAGTTGCCCAAGCTCTGGCTGGGCATATTCATGCGGGCGTCACTGCTGAGGCCGAGCACATCCTGCAGAGGAATCACACATAGATCGGCGACCGACGACTGGGCCGCGCGCACAAAGGCCCAATGCACACCGCGCTCATCCAGCGGCCCCAGGTAAGACTGGGCCTGGGCGCGCTCGAATTCGGTAGCGCCTGACCGCCACCAGCCCATGGTGGTGTCATTGTCGTGCGTGCCGGTGTAGACAACGGTGTTCTTCTCGAAGCGATGCGGCAGGTAGATGTGCGCCCCGGGATTGCCAAAGCCGAATTGCAGCACGCGCATGCCAGGAATCTGCAGGCGCTCGCGCAAAGCGTGAACTTCGGGCGTGATCATGCCCAGGTCTTCGGCGATGAATGGCAAAGCGCCCAGGACTTCACGAACGCGATTGAAGAGGTCGTCCTTGGGCCCGTCCACCCAGCGCCCGTGGACGGCGGTGGGTTCGTGCGCGGGAATTTCCCAGCATTGTTCGAAGCCGCGGAAGTGGTCAATGCGCAGCAGGTCGCACATGTGCATGGCCCAGCCCAGCCTTTGCAGCCACCAGTCGTAGCCGCGAGATTTGAGCGCATCCCAGCGGTAAAGGGGATTGCCCCAGCGCTGGCCGGTTGCGCTGAATGCATCCGGAGGCACGCCGGATACCACCTCCGGGTCCAGATTTTCATTGAGCCGGAAAATTTCGGGGTGAGCCCAAACGTCGGCGCTGTCGTAGTTCACGAAAATGGCAATGTCGCCGATGATGCGAATGGAGCGGGCAGCGCAGTATTGCCGCAAAGCGCCCCACTGCTCGAAGAAAGCAAACTGTAAGACGCGGCCGATTTGCAGCTCCTGGGCCAGTTCGCCACGGGCGTGATCCAGGGCGGCGGGATGGCGGTGCGCCAGTTCGCGCGGCCATTCATTCCACGCCTTCTGGTAGCGGTGGCGCAGGGCCTCGAACAAAACCCAGCCTTCCACCCACCAGGAATGCTGAGCGCAAAAATGATCGAAGCGGGCGCGGTCGGCAGCGCTGGCGTGCTGCAGGAAATTCTGCGCCGCCGCAATCAGCAGCGGCATCTTCGCTGCGGCAACTTCCTCATAATTGACGGGGCCCGCCTGGCCGGGCAAGCCGGAA
The DNA here is from genome assembly GCA_035496015.1 of Terriglobales bacterium. Taxonomy (GTDB): domain Bacteria; phylum Acidobacteriota; class Terriglobia; order Terriglobales; family Acidobacteriaceae; genus JAICWP01. Next base: position 3,644 of record DATJFA010000323.1, read on the forward strand.
AGGCGGCTGCGCTCGATCCATCCGCGCTCGGCCAGGCGCTCCAGGCTGATCTGCAGCGGGCTGCCGGCGAATGCGGAAAGAGAGGAATAGGGTGAGTTGCCATACCCGGCCGGGGCCAGGGGCAATATTTGCCACAGGCTTTGCCGCGCGGCCGCCAGAAAATCCACGAACTCATAGGCGGCGGGGCCGAAGTCGCCAATCCCGCCCAGGGACGGCAACGACGTGGGGTGCAGCAGGATCCCGGTGGATCGTGGAAAGGCCATGGTTGGAGTTCAGCGGAGCCGGGTTATTGAACTGTCGGTGAGGGGCCGTACAGCAGGCGCCTAGCTGGCTTCGTTGCGAGGAGCCGTCAGCTGCTTCAGCACCTGCTGGTTGATCTGGATCTTGCCGTTCTTCTCCATCTGGTCGCGAAGATTGGCGACAAACAGTTCCAGCAGCTGGTTGCGCTTCTGCTGCACCACCTGCTCCCGGACCTGGTCTTTTTGCTTCTGGAAATCAGCCGGCGAAGGCGCCTGACGGTCGAGCAGCGCCAGCACAGCCCCGCTGGAGCCGGTATTGATTGGACCGCTGATCTCGCCCGGCTTCATGCTGAAGACAACGCTCGCCGTTCCGGACATGGCGCCCACGTCGGGCACCTGGTCCTTGCGCGTAACCTCGTCGCTGGTCTTTAAGGTTGCGCCCACTTCCTTGGCGGCTTTCTTGAGGTCATGCAGCGCGCGAGCGCGGTCAGAGAGTTCCTGGGTCTTCTGCCCCAGCATGGCCGAGGCCTGCTGGTTGACGAACTCTGATTCCACCCGCGCGCGAATCTGCTCGAAGGTGGGCGTCTGCGGCGGCTTCACCGCGGTTACCTGATAAACGACATAGCCCTGCTTCAGGTTGGTCAGGTCAGGCGGAGCATTCGGGGAGGCGCTGAAAATCGCGTCCATGAATTCGGGAGCCGGGCCCATTCCAGGCAGCGCGTCGTTGCGGCTGACAAAGTCGGTGCTGGTGACCTGCAGCTTGTTCTGCGCCGCGGCCTTTTCCATTCCCTGGCTGCGGGCCTGGGATTCCACGCTATCGGCGAGATTCTGCGCCGACTGAGCCGCCTTGTCCTGCGCGATCAGGGGAGTGATCTGCGCTGCCACTTCGCTGAGCGGCTTCAGGTGCGCTTCCTGCTTTTCGTCCACGTGGATGATGTGGAAGCCGTAGCTGGTCTGCACAATCCCGCTGGTGGAACCCTTGGGCAGGGAGAAGGCCGCCTTCTCGAATTCGGGCACCGTCTGCCCGCGCTGAATCCAGCCCAGCGAACCGCCGTTCTTGGCGCTGGCCGTGTCTTGCGAATCCTTCTCCGCCAGCTTGGCGAAGTCGCCGCCGGCGTGCACCTGCTTCAGAATGTCTTCCGCTTTTTGCTTCGCCGCTTCGACAGCCTTGGGGTCAACCTTGCCATCCGGGCCCGGAGGCGGGGTCTTGATCAGGATGTGCCGCACCTCCACCTGCTCCGGCACCCGGTATTCGTCCATGTGCTCGTTGTAGTAGCGCTGCAGGTCGTCAGGAGTGACCTTAATCTCGCCGGCCAATCTGCTGGTATCAATGAGGATGTAGCGGACCTTGCGCTGCTCGGGAATGGTATTAACGTAGGTCGGCTTGTTCTTCTCGTAAAAAGCTTTCAGCTCCGCTTCGGAGGGATGGATCTGCTTTTTCAGCTGGTCGGCGGTAAGCACCGCGTACTGGAACTTAACTTTGGTGTTGTCCTTCTCGAACTGCTGCTCCAGTTCCGCATAGGACGCGATCACCGTGCCCGAAATCATGTCCATCAGCTTCTGCCGCAGCAGCTGGTCCTTCATGGCCTGTTCGAACTGGGGCACGCTCATGTTGAACTGGGAAACGAACTCGTCGTAGGCCTGGTTGCCAATGAAGTTGCCGTTGGGAAACAGTTCGGCGGCGAACTGGCCGTGCTGCAGTTCGTCCTGCAGCTCGGCACTGCTGACGCTCAGCCCCAGGCGCTGAGCCTCCACCAGCATGGCCCGCTGGGTGATCAGGTTTTCGGTGGCGCGCTGGATCAGGAAGGGCATCAGGGCGTCGGGCAGGCCGCGGGGAAACTGCTGCCGGCCCATGTTGCGCGCCTGTTGCTGCACCTCGGTGACGCTGATCTCGTCGCCGCCGACTTTGGCCACCACGTTCTTTCCCAAATCGCTCTGGAAGCCAAATGCGTCTCCCAGGATGCCGCCGGGAACCAGCACAATGACCATGGCGGCACAGATGACAACCAGGAGACCGCCCAAAACCACTTTCTTAACCGGACCAGGGGTTTGCAGGAATCGAATCATGTTGTTTGTTCACTTCAATGCAGGCTAACGGCTGCAGAGTTTTATTATAAACGAGCCTACCCGCTTGTCCCGGAGCGTGGAAAGCGGGCACATCAGGATTTCTGAGGGCTTTTTCAGGCACGGTTTGACATACAGGCCGATAATGGAAGGTCCGCCTGTATCAATTTTCCGGAGGCTGCCCGTGAGCAAAGTCCTGTCCACCCGGTTACTCTTGGTTTCGTTCTCTTTCAGCTTTTTACTTTCCACCATTTGCTTCGCCCAGGAAGCCCGGCTGCCTCTGGCGGAAGGGTGGACTCTGCAGTCATCGGCCCGGGTCAGCGACAGCGGCCAGATGCTCTCCCTGCCTGGGCACAGCACCACTGGTTGGTACACGACCACGGTGCCAGCCACGGTGCTGACAACTCTGGTGAACCACAACGTCTATCCCAACCCGGATTTCGGCATGAACCTGCGCCAGATCCCCGGCACCACCTATCCCGCGGGAGAGAATTTTTCCAATATTTCCATGCAGCCGGGCAGCCCCTTCGCTGTGCCCTGGTGGTACCGCACTGAATTTGAGGTGCCCGCCAGTTACCAAGGCAAGCAGGTGTGGCTGAACTTTGAAGGCATCAACTACCGCGCCAATGTCTGGTTGAACGGCAAGCAGATCGCCAGCGAGAAGAATATGGCCGGGATGTGGCGCACCTGGGAGTTCAACGTCACCGATGCCATTCACCCGGGCGAGAAGAATGCCCTGGCGGTGGAGGTTTTCGCTCCCCAGGCTACCGACCTGGCCATCACCTTTGTGGACTGGAATCCGTTGCCCCCGGACAAGGACATGGGACTGTGGCGAGGCGTGTATCTGGCCACCAGCGGGCCGGCTGAGGTGCGTCATCCGCACGTCCTCACCGATGTGAACATCCCTTCGCTCGCCAGCGCACATTTGACCGTAACTGCTGAGCTGCACAATGCCACCGGGCAGCCGGTGAAAGGTACGCTGAAAGGCGCCATAGGGGACGTCAAGTTTGACCAGCCGGTTGAACTCGCCGCCAACGAAACGAAGGAAGTGGAGTTCACGCCCCAGCAATACTCTCAGCTCAATATTTCCAATCCCAGGCTGTGGTGGCCGTGGCAGATGGGCGCGCAGAACCTCTACGGCCTGCACCTGGAATTCGACACCGACGGCGGAATCTCCGACCAGCAGGACACCAAGTTCGGCATCCGCCAAGTCACTTCCGAGATGAATCCCAACGGCTATCGCGTGTTCAGCATCAACGGCAAACGCATTGTGATCCGCGGCGGCGGCTGGTCACCGGACATGATGCTGCGCCAGAACCCACAGCGGCTGGAAGACGAGTTCCGCCTCACTAAGGACATGGGGCTGAACACCATCCGCCTGGAGGGCAAGCTGGAAACCGAGCACTTCTTCGACCTGGCCGACCGCTACGGAATCCTCATCATGGCGGGCTGGTGCTGCTGCGACGCCTGGGAGAAATGGCCCAAGTGGCCGCCGGAAAATTTCGATATCTCGCAGGAATCGCTGCGCGACCAGATTCGCCGGCTGCGCAATCATCCCAGCCTTTTCGTGTGGCTGGATGGCAGCGACAACCCGCCGCCCCCGGACGTGGAGCAGAACTATCTCAACGTGCTGAAGGCGTGCCGCTGGCCGAATCCGGTGGTTTCTTCCGCCACCGCCAAGCCGACTTCGGTGACCGGCAACAGCGGCGTGAAGATGACCGGACCCTATGAATACGTCGCGCCCTCATACTGGGAGACGGACAAGACGCGCGGCGGGGCTTACGGCTTCAATACTGAAACCAGCCCCGGGCCGGCCATTCCGGTTCAGGAAAGCCTGGAGAAATTCATCCCCAAAGACAAGCTATGGCCGATCAGCGAGGATTGGGGTTACCACGCCGGGGGCGGCGCCTTCAAGGACGTCCATGTGTTTACCGAGGCCCTCAATTCCCGCTATGGCACCGCGACCGATTTGCAGGACTACGACAGGAAAGCGCAGTTGATGGGTTATGAGGGCATTCGCGCCATGTTCGAGGCCTACAGCCGCGACAAATACAACTCTACCGGCGTGATCCAATGGATGCTGAACAACGCCTGGCCCTCGGTGATCTGGCACCTGTTTGACTACTACCTGCAGCCCGCGGGCGGCTACTTTGGCGCCAAAAAAGCCACCGAACTGCTGCATGCTCAGTACGACTACGATGATCATTCCATTTCGCTGGTCAGCAGCCAGTACACGCCCGCGAATGGGCTGAAGGTGACCGCCACGGTCTACAACCTGGATATGAAGCAGAAATTCAACAAGCAGGTGACCGCGGACGCCGGCCCGGACAGCAGCCAGAAGTTGTTCGCGCTGCCTTCCATTGACAGTCTGACGCCCACTTACTTCCTGCGCCTCACAGTTGACGACTCCGCCGGCAAGCGGCTGAGCACCAATACCTACTGGCTCTCCACCAAACCGGAAAAACTGGATTGGGAGAAGTCCACCTGGTACTACACGCCCACAGCGCAGTTCGCCGACTACACCGCGCTGAAAAAGTTGCCAACCGTAAAGCTGAACGCCTCGAGCCACAACGGGCAGGAGAGCGGCAATGAGGTAACGCACGTGACGCTGTCGAACCCGAGCAAGTCGCTGGCCTTCTTCGTTCGCTTGAAGCTGGCCAAGGGCAAGGGCGGGCAGGAGGTGCTGCCGGTGATCTACCAGGACAATTACTTCTCCCTGCTGCCGGGCGAAAAGAGGGACGTCAGTATCAGTTACCGCTCGAGCGACCTGGGCGGCGCGAGGCCGGTGGTGGAGGTCAGCGGCTGGAACGTGGCGCCCGCCGCTGCGGAATAATCTTTTTCACCACAGAGGACACAGAGACGCAGAGAAAATTGACGATTGTTGATTGAAGAATGCCGATTGGAAGCCGCTCCCCAACCAAATCGTCAATCTTCATTCGTCAATCTTCAATACTCTTCTCGGTGCCTCTGTCTCTGTGGTGGATTTTAATCTTCGGCGGGAATATCGAAGTCCACCAGCTCGCCTTTGAAGCCCTTGGTCTTCCACGCCCCGTAAGCAATGCCCGCGCCCATCCAGATGCTGCCCGCGATCTTGGCGGGTGTGCTCAGGTTCAGCCACAGCAGCAGGCAAACGAAGAATCCAATTCCTGGCGGAATCAGGTTGGTCAGTTTCTTCTCCGGGTTGCGCAGGTAATAGCGCACGAAGGTGGCGGCGTTCACTCCCATGAAGGCGATGAGCGCGCCAAAATTCAGCATTTCCGCGCCTAGGCCGTAACCGGTGTTCTGGCTCCCCGCCATCACGGGCAACAGGAAAGCGCCCGCCAGCGCCAGCCCGCCGACAAAGAGCACGTTGTTGCGTGGAATGTGCCGCCTGGCATCAATGGCGCCAAAAAATGATTTAGGAAGCGCATTGCTGCGTCCCATGCCGTAAAGCAGGCGTGCCGCGCCCAGCTGCGCGCCCATGCCGGAACCAAAGTTGGCCACGAGAAGCGTAACGCCAACAATCACCAGCAAGGGCTTCCAAGCCACAGCGGCTACGTAAACATAAGCCGTATCCACGTTGGGGTAGGGCCGTGAAATCGGCCACAAAAGCTGCGCCACATAAACTTCAGCGGCGGAGAGGAGCCCGATAACCAGGCAGGTGAGCACCGTGGCCAGCAGGATGTTGCGCCGCGGGTTCTCGGCCTCTTCCGACAAAGTCGAAATGCCGTCAAAGCCGATATAGGTAAGCACCGCAATGGAGGTTCCGCCCAGCACCGCCTTGGTGGACCAGGTCGCCGGGTTATAGAAGGGATTGCTGAAGAATCCCGCGCCATGGGGCGCGCCGAAGATGTAGCGGGCAGCAGTCACGAAAATGATGGCAATCACGATGCCCATGCCCAGCGCCAGCCCGGCATTCACGCGCGCCGAGGTCTTGATGCCCCGCATGTTGATAAAAGTGAACAGCAGCGCGAAGAAGACCGCCCAGATCCAGTAGGACACCCCGGGCGCGAAGGTAACCGCCTGCTGACTGCACCAGATGACGCAAATCATTGGATTGAGCATGTAGTCCATCACCATGCTCCAGCCGGTCACGTAGCCCAAGCCGGCATTGATCTCCTGACCTACATAGGTGAAGGCCGAACCGGCGCTGGGATAAGCGCGGGCCATGCGCCCATAGCTGATGGCG
>DATJFA010000324.1:0-15533 GCA_035496015.1 Terriglobales bacterium
CGATTCTCACTTACTCTATCGTAAGCGCGAAACCAACATGGGGATAGGGCCCTGCCGGAGGCAAGAACCTGCTGCCCAGGAAAGATCAAGCAGCACGGTGGGCTGGTTCAAATTTGGTGAGCGCGGCGTGCCCTTGCCAGCTGGGCAGTTTTCCTCAGGCAGCCGTGATTTCCACAACTCGCGGCTTGGACCTGCAAGGTAAAATGCGGAGCTAAAGACTCCCAAACATGGCTGGAAGCGCCACCTTACTTCAACCAAAGAGAAAGGATTTATCTTGAACATGTGGAAGCCCACAAATCAGCCAACTCCTAGCCCGAAGCCGTTCAGCCCCGAAGCGGAGCGTCCGGTTACTCCATCGCTTTCTTCCTCCGCTCCCGAGAGCACACCGGCGCCGGTCAGCCGTCCGAGCACGGTGGGCACCACCGCCGAGCAGGCCACGATCGGCAAATCGCTGGTCATCAAGGGCGAGGTGACGGGGTCGGAATCGCTCTACATTGACGGCCGGGTGGAAGGCTCCATCAACCTTTCCGGCAACCGGGTCACCGTCGGACGCAATGGCGTGGTGGCCGCCAACATCAACGCGCGCGAAATCGTGGTGCTGGGCAAAGTGCGCGGCAATCTGACCGCCAGCGACCGCGTGGATATCCGCAACGATGGTTCGCTGACCGGCGATGTTATTGCCGCCCGCATCAGCATTGAAGATGGGGCCTTCTTCAAGGGCGGCATTGACATTCGGAAGCCCGGGCAGAAGGCCAACGGCGACGCCAAGGACGTGGAAGCGCCTGTGGCCAGCGCCGCTCGCGCCGGCGTCAGCAACTAGCTCACGGCGGCGGAGGGAAACATACCGCCGTGCTTGTGTACCCGCACGCCAACACGAATATCCCCAATCGGGCGCCTCTCAGGCGCCCGAAATTTTGGGAGCGGCAATTGGCATTTAGCACTTGGCATTTGGCTGTTAGATGTGTTGCATTTCCTGACTCCTGAGTCCTTGCTACTCTTTGCTGACCACTGGCCACCGCCCACTGACCACTGGTTCTACGGCTCTATCCCGGCGCTCATCTCCTCCGCGTGCTTCTCCGCTACATGGGGATACGTAATTCGCTGTCCCCGCTGCTTCAGTGCGCCAGGCAGTTCCGAGCGCGTCGCCCACAGGCCCATCGCCACCGCTGCCGCCCAGGTGATCGATACCAAGAACAACGACAGGAAGTCGGCACCCCGGCTGCCACTCAGCGGCACAGAACGCGCCACACCATAGCTAAGCACCAGGGCAAAGAGCGATGTGAAGGCAGCCTTTCCCAGCTCTTTCCAGGGCAAGGCGGAGGTCAACACCAGTTTGCGCCGGTGCAGCAGCAAAGCCAGCGCTGCCGTGTTGGCAAAAATCCCCACGTCGGATGCAATGGTCAGCCCCACCACTCCAAACCCCTGGAACAGCGCCGCATACATGGGCAGCGAGGCCACTGTAATAATGGTGCTGGCGATCATGGGCGTCAGCGTGTCGCCGGCGGCATAGAAGGCACGTGCGTAGAGCGCCTGTGCCGACCAGAAGGCCAGCGAAATTGCGAACCAGAAGAAGAAGAGCGCGGTCTCGCGCGAATCGGAAAAGTGAAATCGCCCGCGGCGGTAGACCAGGTCAATCAGCGGCAGCGCCGCCGCCATCATCCAGGCGGTGGTCAGGAACGACACCGCGGTGATGCGGTACACGGAATTATTCACCGTTTCGCGGAATTCCTGCAGCCGCTTCTCGTTGAAGAGACGCGCGAAAAAGGGCAGGGACGCCTGCCCGGTGGCCTGGCCCAGCACCGCAATGGGGACCAGGAACAGTCGCTTGGCGTAATTCAGGCGGGTGATGTCGCCGGCCCCGCCGGAAGCAAAGTAGCGCAGAATCCAGTCATCAGCGGTGACCAGCGAAACGCCCAGCATCAGCGGAATGGAGAGCTTCACCCATTCGCGGAACGCGGTATTGCTCAGATCGAAGGAAGGCCGGTAGCCGGTGCCTACCCGCTTAGCGCCGATGGCATTTATCAGGAACGGTCCCACAAAGCTGCCGAACAGCGCCCCATACGCCAGAGATGCGATGCCGATGCGATTGCCCAGCAGCACGCCGCCCAGGATGATGAACACGTTGTAAAGCAGCGGCCCGAATGCGGGCAGAAGGAACAGGCGCCGCGAAAGCAGCACCGCTGAAACTACGCCCCCCACGTAGAAGAACACCTGTGCGGGCAGCAAAATGCGAGTCAGATGTACGCAGAGCTCCAGTTGGCCCGCGTCAAAATGGGGAAACAGGCGGCGCTCGATGGGTGCGGCAAAAATTTCCGCCAGCACAATCCCGATGCCCAACACCACCGTCATGACCGTGATGATGACGGAGAAGGTTTTCTGCGCCTCGTCTTCCCGCTTCTCCGCCAGAAACCGCGTGTAAATGGCGATGAAGGTGATGGAGGCAGTTCCGCCGGCCACCAGGTAGTTGAGCCAGTCGGGCAGGGTGAAGGCGGCGACGTAGGCGTCGGTGGCGTGTCCGGCGCCGAAGGCATAGGCGATGTATGCTTCGCGGAAGTAGCCGATCACGCGCGAGAGCATCACCGCGGCCATCAGCAGGACCGTGGCCGAGAGCTCGGTGTGCTCGTGCGACGGCCGAAGCAGCCTCAGGATTCGCTGGCGAACGCCCATGCTAGCCGCAGATTAACCTATATGCATGTGGATTAGGGTTGCGAGTACTCGAATAGACACGTCATGTCGGTGCGCGTCATTCCAGTGCGAATTTGTAGCGCCGGCACCTTGCCGGCTATCGCGAGGGCGTCTCGCCCTCGCCGAGACGGCGGCGCTACGAATTTACGGGCTGGGTTTTGACTTCGTGCCAGTCCCCACCACATAATTCCTGCGTGTCACAGCCCGCCCGCTCCCAGCCGCGCTCTCCCGTTTTCCGCCGGTCTTTCAACAAAACCTTTCCTGCCGCCGTGCGTGGGGAAGGCGCTCTGCTCTGGGACTCCGAAGGCAAGCAGTACCTGGATTTTTCCGGCTCCGCCGCCGTCAACCTGATCGGGCACGGCGTGCGCGAAATCGCGGATGCTATGGCCGAGCAGGCGCGCGCCCTGGAATTTGTGCACACCAGCCAGTTCACCACGCCTGCGGCCGAGGAGTACGCCCGCGAGTTGCTGGAATTTGCCGGTGAGAGCTTCCGGGGTGGCGCCGTCTTTTTCACCTGTGGCGGCTCCGAGGCGGTGGAGAGCGCCCTCAAACTAGCCCGCCAGTACCAGGTGGAAATCGGGCAGAAGCAGCGCTTCCAGGTTTTCAGCCGGCGCCAGAGCTATCACGGCGCGACTTTGGGAGCCTTGGCCGTTTCCGGCAACGCTCGCCGGCGGCAGATTTATCTGCCTATGGTGCGCGAGTTCGAGCAGGTTTCCCTGCCCTACTGCTATCGCTGCCGCTATGACTGCAAGAACTGCGGCGAGCAATATGCCGCCGAACTGGAGCGCGCGCTGGCAGCCAGCAAGGATGAAGCGGCCGCTTTCATCTTGGAACCGGTCAGCGGCGCAACTCTGGGAGCCGCCGTGCCGCCAAAGGGCTATCTGCAGGAGATTGCGGTCATCTGCCGCCGCCACGGCGTGCTGCTCATTGCCGATGAAGTGATGACCGGTATGGGGCGAACCGGGCGCAACTTCGCGGTTGAGCACTGGGGCGTGGCGCCCGACATCATTGTGACCGCCAAGGGCATATCCAGTGGCTATGCGCCTTTGGGCGCCGTGATTGCCGGGCCACGCGTGGTGGATGCCATCGCAAATGGTTCGGGCAGCTTCACCCACGGCTTTACCTACAACGCCCACCCGGTTGCGGTGGCCGTGGGTCGGGCTGTGCTCTGGCGCATTCGCGAGCACAAACTGGTACAGGCGTCATCGCGGCAGGGGAAGGCCGGCGCGGCGCTGGAATCAGCACTCGAAGGCCTGCGCGATGTGCCCTCGGTCGGAGATGTGCGTGGTATCGGGCTGCTCTGGGGCGTTGAATTCGTGGCCGACAAGAAAACCAAGCAGCCCTACCCCATGGAGTTGAACTTCGCCGGTCGCGTGGGCCAGTCCGCGGCCGCGCGAGGCTTGCTGGTCTATCCCATGCAGGGCGGCGTGGACGGCTATGCCGGCGATCACCTGCTGATCGCCCCGCCGGCGATTATTTCGCCGGAACAGATCACCTGGGCCGCCGACCAGATGCGTGCCGCCTTAGATGAGGCAATAAAGTCCATTCACCACAGAGGCACAGAGACACAGAGGGTCTGACGATTGGAGATGTTCTGCCAGCGTTCTTGCACCAGACCCTCCTTTCGCATCGTCAGTCGGCAATTTCTTTCTTGGCGTCGGCGGTGAGTTTTGATCCTGGTGTGGTCTTTTGTGGTGAATTCAATCGTCAATCGTAAATCTTTCAATCGTCAATCCCTCGGTGGCTCCGTGCCTCTGTGGCTGAGGTTCAGTCCCCCGGCCGGTTATGCATCTGCCGCTCCACTGACCAGATCGCCTCCGGGCTGTGCTCATAGGGATACATGTGCACCATCCAGCCGAACACGTGGGGAATGAAGCGGCCGCCTGCCGCTTCGCACGCCTCTTTGGTGTAGATCGAACCCTGCAGCCCGAACTGCGGATGCGGCTGCAGCATTTCCTGGCGCCGGTCCTTGGGCGGCAGGCACAGGTTCACGTGCTGGTGCCACTGGGCGACGCTCAAGGGGACGCGCTTCTCCAATTTGTCTTCGCTCATGCGCCGCGGCGCCGTGTACATCAGCCCAATCAGCTTGTAGTGGTCGCCGTGCTTCTCATAAAGCAGGGAAGTCGGGTGCTCGGGATTGAAGCGGAACGCCGCCTCAAACGCGTAGCGGCGATTGGTGAAGTGGTACATCTTTTGCGGGACATTGGGGAGAAAGATCTGGTAGCCGTCGCCCAGGGCCACGCGGTAGTCCTGGTATTTGGCGATGGCGCTGCGGGCCTCTTCCACTAGTTTGTCGGCGCGCTCCTGGTCGCCGGGCCCCATCGGCCGCAGCGCTGTCATCTTCATGTGCGGACCCATATCCATGTGGTGCGATTCCATCGCCTCCATGGCATGTTGGCCTTCGGGCGCACCAGACATTCCGGGCATGTTGGACATGTCCTGGCTTTGCGCCATAAGACTTGCACACAAAAACAATGCACATAGGCTTAGCTGAAGTCCCCGAATTGACATTGGTTTCCTCGGCGCGCTTGCCGTCTTGGCGGTGAAGCTCTTACCGACCCCTGGAGGCGCTACAAGGTTTAACCCTGCATCAGCCTGCAGGTTGCTGGGCGAGCGGGTCTTTGGCGGGAGTTACGCCGGTAACCGCGGCTTGCGAGTTGGAAGCGAATGCCGCTGCTTCTTTGCCGGAGCGAATGCAGTCAGGTACGCCGATACCACGATAGCCGTTCCCAGCCACGGCCAGGCCGGGCAACTGCTGCCGCAGGCGCTCAATCCGCTCCAAACGTTCCAGGTGGCCGACCCCATACTGCGCCATCGCGCCTTGCCATTTGTAAATGCGGCAGAAGAGCGGCTTCGCGGTTAACCAGAGAATCTCACGCAGTTCCTGGCGCACAGCCAGCTCGATCTGCTGATCCGTCCAGCTGAGAATTTCTTGGTCTCGCGAGCCGCCCAGAAAACAGCGGATAAGAGCGCGGTCCTGCGGGGCGCGGTGAGGAAACTTGTTATGCACGAAGGTGCACGCCAGCATGCGCTTGCCCTCGCTGCGCGGCACCAGGAAGCCGAAACCGGGCGGCAGGCGCAAACCGCGGTGCTCATATCCCAGTGTGACCGTTACCGAGGAACTGTAGGCGATGCCGCTCAGTTCCCGGCCAAGTTCAGGCTGAACTGAGGTCAGCAGGGCGCCGGCTGTCGGCGCCGGTGTGGACAGAATCACGGCATCGAAGCGTTCGCCACCACTCTCGTCCAAAGCTACCAGCCAGGAGCTTCCATCGAGGCGCAACGCGCGCACTGTGCTATCTGTGCGCAGTGCCTCGTGCGGCAGTCGCGCTACAATCGCGTCCACCAGTTGCTGCATGCCATCTTTCAGTGAAGTAAACAGCGGGCGCGGCGCCGCATTACCGCTTGCCATTTGCTTTCGCGCCGCCAGCATGCCCCGCCCCAGGCTGCCGTGCTTGGCTTCCATCTCGGCAAAGCGGGGCAGCACCGCGCGCACGCTCAACCCGGAAGCCTCGCCACCGTACACGCCGGAGAGCAGCGGATCGGCCAGTCGGTCCACCATTTCCGGCCCATAGTGACGTTCCACCAGCGCCGCCACAGTTTCGTCGCCATTGGCGGGGCGGGGTGGATGGAACCACTCCCGAGCCATGCCCAGTTTCGCCCTTAACGAAAACAGCCGCGAGAAGACTACAGGGAGAATTTTGGTAGGCACCATGAACATGAGGCCGTCGGGAATGGGCACCAGCCGGCCCTTTACCAGGATGTAGGTCTTGCGCTCGGCGTCATTGGAGCCAATCAACTGGCCGGCAATCCCCAGTTCGCGGCACAACTCCGCCGCCCAGGGCTTTTCCGTCAGGAAGGAATCAGGCCCAGCCTCGATCAGGCAGCCATCCGCGCGTTCCGTCTGCAGCGAGCCGCCCAGCCGGGAAGTTTTTTCGAACAACACATAGTCCAGCGGCGTCCCCTTACGGCGCTGCTGTTCCAGGTAGAACGCGGCGCTCAGCCCGGAAATTCCTCCGCCGATAATGGCAATGCGTCGCATTACATACCTGTTGTCATCCCGAGCGAGCGCGAGCCGAGTGTACGAGGTGAGCGCGAACGAAGGACCTATGCATTTTAAATTTTGCTACTGCACCCTGGTCTGCCCCGCCGCGTTCGCCCCTTCCTGCGCTCCCATGCGTGACCTTGACACATCCGCCAGGGCCGCGATCAGCGCAGGCGAATCATTCAGCGATTCCGCCCGCCACAGCCGCATGCCGTTCTTCTCGGCGAATTCGCGAAACATGATGTCTACGTCGTAGAGCACTTCCACGTGATCGCACAGGAACCCAATGGGCTGGATGAAAATGCCAGTGTGGCCTTTCGCCTTAAGCTGCAGGATCGCGTCCTCTACGGTAGGTCCCAGCCATGCTCCGCCTGACATGCCCTGGCTCTGAAAGGCAAATGTCCAATTATCCGCAGTGAGCGCAGGCACCTCCCTGGCGACCAGCGCCGCAGTCTCCCTCGCCTGCTGCTCATAGGGATCGCCCTCGGCAATGGTCCGTTGCGGCACACTGTGCGCGGTGAAGATCACCGGCACGCGAGCGCCCAGTTCCCGGGAGGCGTACTCCCAGCCTGCGCGCAGCTTTTCGGCGAAGGCACGTATCAGCAAGGGATGGTCGTGCCAGTTGTCAATGAACTCCACCTGGAATGGCGGCTGCTCTCCCAGCACTGCCTGACGGTAAAGCCCCACGCTTGTGCGCGAATCGTGCGGAGCCAGGCAGATGGCGATCGCGCGTTGCACGCCGTCTGCGGTTATGGCGCGCACCGTATCGGCTATGAACGGCTTCCAGTTGCGCATGCCCACATAAACCGGCAGGTTCAACTCCCGGCTTAGCATCGCAGCCTGCTTCATCGTGTATGCGGTGAGCGGCGAGCGTCCAATGAGGCTGTAGCGATGCTTGATTTCCTCGACCACGTTAGGCGGCAGCGGCCGTCCTCCCGTCACCTTGAGGAGGAATTCCGGAACTTCTTCCACCGAATCAGGCGTGCCATGCGCCAGGAGCAGAATTGCAGCCTTGCCGGCCTCTGAGCCGTTCATTGCGACACCGCCGCCGCTTTAGCCGAATGTTCACGTACGAAGCGCGCCAGGTCGCGCACATTCTCCACCGGCGTGTCCGGCAGAATCCCATGACCGAGATTGAAGATGTGCCCCGGTCGCCCGCCGGCGCGCCGCAGCACGTCTTCGGCTCGGGCACGAAGTTCCTTCCAATTCGCAAACAGCGCCACCGGGTCCAGATTCCCCTGCACCGCTCCGCGGTGACCCAGGCTGGCCCACGCATCGTCCAACGCAATGCGCCAATCCACGCCAATCACCTCCGCGCCAGTTTCCTTCATCGCCGGCAAGAGCATGGCGGTATCTGTGCCGAAGTAAATCACGGGCACTCCGGCGCGTCGCACGTTGTGCACCAGTTCCGTCGTGCGCGGAAGCACATACCGGCGATAGTCATCGGGAGCCAGGCATCCCACCCAACTATCGAAAATCTGAATCACGTCTGCCCCCGCCCGCGCCTGCTGCACGGCATATTCGCTGAGCACCGCCACCAGCTTGCCCATCAGTTCATCCCAGGCCTCGGGCGAACAGTACATCAGCTTCTTGGTTTCCACGTAGTTGCGCGATCCGCCTCCTTCGACCATGTAGCTGGCCAAAGTGAAGGGAGCGCCGCAGAAGCCAATTACCGGCAGTTTGTCCCCGAAGTGCCGCACCACCAGCTTCACTGCTTCGGAGACGTAGGAAAGGTCAGCCACGCGGTTGGTGTGCAGCCGCCGTATATCGCTAGCGTTGCGCAGTGGCGCCTCGATCACGGGACCCTCGCCGGCGGCAAAATGAAATTTGAGCCCCATCACCTCGAAAGGCAGCAGCAGGTCGGCAAAGATGATGGCCGCATCCACGCCCAGCGCTTCCGCGGCCGTGATTGTGACCTCAGCCGCCAATTTCGGCTGTTTGCAGATTTCCAGCAGGCTGTGGTGCTTGCGCACGGCCCGGTATTCCTTCATATAGCGCCCCGCCTGGCGCATGAACCACACCGGCGTGTGCGGCGTAGCTTGGGCTCTGCATGCTTGGACAAAGACGGAATTCGGCGCGGACATGAATCTTCAATTTAGCATGACGCGCCCCGGGCAGGGTCGTCACCTCGCGGCGCCAGGGGCCTGATTCATGCCCTTCCCGGGGGTGTCCGGCTGAGCAGCCGATACTCCAGAAAGCGGGCCGCCAGTGCCGGGCTCAAGGCAACTTCATGAGGCTGCGCGATGCGCACCACTTCCCCGCGGCACAGCACCTCGGCCCCTCCAATGCCCTCTATCTCAATGGGTAACACCATATTGATTTCCAGCTCCGAGCGCGGCTGCAGCGACTGCTCGGCATGAAACAGTACCCCGGAGCGGCTCACGTTTTCGGTCGTGCCCTGCCGCCAACGCAACTCACCCGGCAGGCGATACCGCAGCGGCAGGCGCACCGGCAGCCGCGGCGCGCGATCCTCTGCCCACAGTTGCATTTGTCCTTTCTCCACGTCAAACTCGCGCGGTTGCCGCTCCCGGCTTTCCAGTACCTCCCGCACTTTCTCCGTCAGCGTCTGTTCGGTAAAAGGCTTCTGCAGAAATGCCAGCCCGGGTTCCAGTTCCCCGTTCTGCTGAATGGTGCGTTCTGTGTACCCCGACATGTAAACCACAGGCGTGCCCGGGCGCAGACGGAGTAGCCGCCGCGCCAGTTCGCGCCCGTTCATGTCGGGCATCACGATGTCGGTGAGCAGCAGGTGAATCCTGCCGGTGTACTGGGCCACGATGTCCAGCGCCGCACGACCGCCTTCCGCCTCCAGTACCGTGTAGTCGTGCCGCTCGAGGAAGCGCCGCACCAGTTCGCGCAGCGTGGGCTCATCTTCCACCAGCAGAATGGTTTCGCGGCTACCCGCCGCTTTCCGGGCCGGAGCCGGTACTTCCACCGGCAACTCCGGTTCGGTTACCCGTGGGAAATAGATCTTGAAAGTGGTGCCCTGCCCGGGCTCGCTGTACACCCAGATGTAGCCGCCGCTCTGCTTGACGATGCCGTACACCGTCGAGAGCCCCAGGCCCGTGCCCTGCTGCCCTTTGGTGGTGAAGAAAGGCTCGAAAATGTGCGATTGCGTTTCCTCATCCATGCCGGCTCCCGTGTCGCTGATGGAGAGCATGACGTACTCACCCGCGGGCATGGAGGTGCGCTTCTGGGTGTAGCTTTCCTCCAGCACCACGTTCGCGGTTTCCAGGATGATTTTCCCGCCGTGGGGCATAGCGTCGCGGGCATTCACCGCCAGGTTCAGGATCACCTGCGCCAGTTGTCCGGGATCGGCCTTGATTCGGCCCAGTTCCGGTCCGGCCACGTTCACTATTTCTACGTCCTCCCCGATCAGCCGCGGCAGCATCTTCAGGTTATCGAGCACCAGCGCGTTCAGGTCGAGCACCTTGGGCGAAAGCACTTGCTTGCGGCTGAAGGCCAGCAGTTGCCGGGTAAGCGAGGCCGCGCGATCTCCTGCCTTGCCGATCTCCGTGGCTGCCTTGCGCATAGAAGACTCGCCCTTCAATTCCTCCAGCAGCATCTGGGTGTAGCCGGAAATCACCATCAGCAGGTTATTGAAATCATGGGCGATGCCGCCGGCCAGGCGCCCGATAGCTTCCATCTTCTGCGCCTGCCGGAACTGCTGCTCCAGCATGCGCCGCTCGGTGATGTCCTCTGCCACCAGTTCGTAGGAGGACGCCGCGTCGTCCGGCACCGGACGCCCCGAGAGCCGCACCACGATCGGCTTTCCCTGCCGGTTCTTCCATTCTGCTTCCAGGTCATGAAAATGCTCATCCGCCCCGAAATTTCGTTGTAAGTCGCTTGAACGCTGGCTGTCGGCGTACAGGTCGGCAAGCAAGTTGCGTCCCAGTAGCTCTGAGGGTGACACATAGCCCAGCATCAGCAGCAAAGCCGGGTTCACCTGCAGAATGGTGCCGTCACGCGCGCAGCGGCAAATGCCCACGGGCGCATTGTGTACCAGGGACCGGAAATTCGACTCCGAATGCATTAACGCCTCCTGCAGCGAACGAAGCGCCGCGTTGAACCAGCACACCAGCAGTGCCAGCAGCAGGAACAGAACCAACTCGATCAGTTCGCCACGATGTCCGTAATGCGGCTGATTGGTGGGATAAAAGAAGAGCAGGCCCGCCAGCAGCGATAGCGCGGTGGAAAACAATCCTAGCTTCCACCCGCCATACCAGGCGCTCACCATCACTGCCAGGGTGAACACCACCAGCCTGGTCTCTACGAAATTGGAGAGCAGGAGGGTTAGCGCCAGGGCCAGGCCGGTAATGGCGATGGCCAGCGAGATGCGCGCCGCCGCCGGTCGCTTGGGCGGAACGCGAAGAGTGCGTTGGATGGGGATGTCCACACGCATGCAACACCTGACGGAATGCTAGTTCAGTTGAAGATTTCGGCCCACTTACCGAGGTGCAACGAGCAGTGGCCATTTGGACAAAACACAATTGGACGGAAGGCGTGCAACCTTTTTCGCAACCTGGTCATGACAGTGAACTCACAATTTTTGAATCGGCGCACCTCCATTATCGTTGCTTTACTCTCTTGGTTCTCACCGGTTGTAGTTTTGTTCGGAGCGTGACGGCCCGCTGACACGGATTCGGCCATCAAGTTTCGAAGCGCCTTCGTTAGAAGGCGTCATGCTGAGGCCCTTCAGGGCCGAAGCATCCTGCGTGCAGCGCCGATCACTCTTATGAGAATTGCCATCCTGATCAGCATAGGGTGGGACAGCGAGAAACCCGAGAGCGGCAAGGCGCACCTTTCTGGAAAGTGCTTCTAGAACTCTATGGTGACGAAGCGCGCAGTGTTGGGTCCAACGTTCTTGAACTGATGTTGTCCCCGGTGTAGCCACTTCACTTCTCCGGGCTCCAGTTTAAGGACCGAATCCGGCCCGCTGGCTTGCTGGTCCTGCAACTGCACGCGGGTAAGCGAAACCAGCAGGCTGTCATCACGGTAACTGGCCCCCACAAAACCTTCTCCGGGGGTCAATGATGAGCCTGCCAGCGTCGCCCCGCCAATGGAGAGCGCCCACAAAGGGGGCAGGTGCCGCTCCGAGCATCCGCAGATGCTCCTCTCTACCTCGCCGGAGCAGCCGCATTCGCCCGCCTCCACCCCGTGCGACTTGAGCGCCACCACGATGAAGCGCGCCTTCGCTCCGCTGGGATTCGCGAGTTCCTGCACGCTGAAACTGCGCAGCACGCGCACCTCGCCGCTGTTCAACTGCACGTCCCTACCCTTTCCCTCAGCCGGCAACATGCTGAGCGTGGAATCCTCCAGCGCGATTACCACTACGTCATAAATGTTCTGCCGCAGCCGAACGTGGGCGGCTGGCGGCAGATCCAGGGCAGAGACCTCCACGATGTGATTGGCAAGCAGCAGGTCAAACTTTCCGACCGCCGACTCCCGGCTGGGTACAAAAAGAAGACACAGCATGCAAAAGGGCAGCATTCGCCGGCGCACCAGTTGTCTCGCCCTAAATGAAAGGCTCATGATTCCTGAATCGCGGACTTCATCCTTCAGCCCGTATCCTTCTTCCGCTCATATTAAGACGGCCATGCCGCCGCCCCGATAGCAATACCAAAAAAACACAAAGCCAGCCCGGTTGCGGGACATCGTAGCGCCGGCTCTCGCCGGCTGCCGCGCGGGGGCTCTGGGGAAACGGTGCCGTTAGTTCGCCGGACTCCAAGTCCCGGAAATCATGCCTATGTCTCGCCGCTATTGTCCTAAAGGACAATTGCGCGCCCTGCCGACATGGGCGCATCATGGACCCGCGCCGCCTCATCAGTCCTATGCGTTTGCCCATGGCTATCGCGGTGCCGGCGGTGCGCAGTTGCCTTGCCGAACTGAAGGACGGCGTTCAAGCTCGCCGTGTCTGCCCATTCTGCGACTTGCCTTGGCTCGGTCTTGCCGCGTTCGCCTATCTTGTTAAAAGCTGTCTTTTGCACCGCCAGCAGCCTTCACGCAGGACTTTCCTCGATGGCGACTCCCCGGACGTCTGCCACTGTCCCCACTGTGTGCACACTCATAGTCACCCACGGGCAGCTTGAGCCTATGCTGCGTTTCGTGATGGCGCGCTGAGGAACTGACCTAGGATAGTTAGCGGGATTGGTCCTCTTTACCGCCAAGCCATGATGACGGCAAAGGCTCCCTTGCGACACAGCAATTCCGGTTTCAGGCCGCTTCGCCGCAGTAACTCCAATTCCCTCTCCAGAGGCACATAGGTGTCCTCGCGCGCCCACGCGGCCAGTAGTGCCGCCGCCTCTTTTGCCGTGTAGGAAGAGAGAAGGTGGGTTTTCCACTGCTCGTGCTGCTTCCTTGCCAGGCCTGTGTTCGCGGCCGGCTGGCAATCCACGCCGACGAAGACACCTTGCGGCCGAAGTGCCGCCCGAATGCGGCGATACAAACGGGCCTTGCCGCTGGTGCTGGGAATGTGATGCAGCGCAAACGAGGCCACCACGGCATCGCAAGCTGGCAAAGGGGTTTCCATGAAGCTGCCGCGCAGCAGGCGAGCCCGGTCACCCAACCGCCGCTCGGCCAGCTTCAACATTTCAGCATCGGCATCAATGCCCAGCACGCGAGCTCGCGGCACCTGCCGCAAGCAGCGCTCCGCCAGCGCTCCTGTCCCCGTGCCCAGGTCCACGATACGGCGTGCACGGCGCGGTATTGCGCCGGCCGCTGCCGTCAGCATCTCTTCGTAATCGGGAATAAACGTGCGGATGCGCGCGTCGTATTCCTCCAGCTTGATGCCGAGGTGGCTTGCTACCCCATGCCGCGCTCCTTGCTTCTCTTTTGCAGCGCTCCCCCTTCGTGCGCCTGTCATGTTATCGCAGATTGTCGCTGCCCCTGCTAGCCGACATTTCCCACCATCGGCGGTCAGGGTGGCCATGCCGGAGTAAGGTAAAAAGAATTCGCCATCGTCAGCTGACCTGTGACTTTACGTGGTTAAACCGGGTGTGCTGTCTGGGGGTTGGAAGTGTGGGGCCAACAGGTCCTTGCCCATTGGCCCGCTGCCTGCAGGGAGGTGCAGACGTGCACACTTTTGAGTGGTTCGTAATTTGTATACTGCTACCGATATATTCACAAATTACCAACGTGTAGTTGCCAAAGTTGACAATAGGCGAGCCACTCTCTCCGAAGAGGTCCATACCGTCAGATCATCAGTTCCTGACCGCTATTCGGCCGGTTCTCCGAGGAGGGAAGACCCGCACCATCTATGGTGCAAATCTTTGCGGTTCCTGCACCCAACGTTCGTGCTATTACCGGCCATAAAACCTTGCCTCTCAATCGCCGGCGACACACCGCCCTGGCAGCGCCCGTGCATTTCCAGAGGCCTCAGGAGGGTACCGTGCAGCCTTTTCAACTTCCAACTCCTGGTGACTTAGCTCACGTTCCAGCACCTGACCTGACCGTCATCGGTCTGGTCGAAGGGGCCGCTAGTCCCCCCACCGCGGTCGAAACCGAATACCTGATGACGCTTTACGTTCCTCTGGAACGCCCGCTAAACGCTGCAGACAACCTCAAAGTCTGGAACATTCGGTCTCAGGGTAGCTGGCTCGCTGGTCCGGGCATCAACGCCAAAATCGTCAACCCTTCCGGCGACTGGGCCCGGGTTATGCCTGGGGGCCAGATTCGAGTGGACGTTCGCCTCACTTTGGAAACCGAGGACGGCCAAATCATCTCTGTGTTCTATAACGGCGTCGTGCACATGAAAGCCGATGCCATGCACCGGGTCATGCGGGGCGAAACCATCACCGGCAAGGAAGCCTATTTCGTCGTTGCTCCCACTTTTGAGACCCGCTCCGAAAAATATTCCTGGCTCAACGGAGTGCAGGCCATCGGCAAGATGGTTTCCTTCCAGCGCGGCGGCGAAAGTCACGTAAAATACGACATCTTCCGCGTTAAATAGTTAAGGTTTGCTTTTCGCACGGTTGGGCTGGGTGCCCCACGCTTTTGCGGTTCGTACAAAGGGCGGGCAAGAGAAGGATGGCCCGGCCCGAGCCCTATCAAAGCGCACAGCTTCTTCACTTTCCATTCGACTCCTGACCCAACTCCACTGTCGTTTGCACCGGCCGCTGTTCATGGTGGCCGAAGAAGCGGAAATACAGAAAGATATTGGCCACCATAACCGCGGCGTACAACTCGAAGGGCATGGCGAAGTCGGTTTCTTCAAACAGATAGCCGGTGAGCGCCACTGCGCCCGAGGAAGCACCCAGCCGCATCACCTGGTTGAAACCCAGCGCCCTCCCAGTCTCATCCGGCTGCACCATGTCCGTCAGCGCGCGCTGCTGCGTGGGCAAGGCCGCCACCCGCAACGCGGGGATCAGCAGGTAGATCGCTAGCGCCAAGGGCAGGTTGTGCCACAGGGGCAGCAGCGCGATCATCACTGCTCCGGCTCCCCGGGTCCACGCAATCGCGCGCACAAAGCCCATCCACTGGTCCAGCTTGGGCGCCGTCAAGAGCGCCAGCGCCCCCAGAACTCCCGAGGCAAAGCTGTAGACCGCCATCCGATCTTTGGGCAGGTGATACACCAGCACAAAAAACGGAATCAAAAAGGGCATGATCAGCCCTTGGGAAAAGCCGTTGAGCACGCCCGTTACCGAAAACTGCCCGATTACTTTGGCGCTTTGCATGCGGCGCAGATGGCCGGCCGGCTCGGGCAGCCGCAGTGGAATCAGGAATACCAGCCCGGCGCCAGCTACCACAGTGGCGGCTGCGAACACGTCGCGTGTGGTGAACAGCCGCGCTGCCAGGCTGCCGCCGGCGGCCA
>DATJFA010000325.1:0-3076 GCA_035496015.1 Terriglobales bacterium
CGGGGCACCAGATGTGGGGCATGCGGTCCATGCGCAGGAAGGGTTCCACGGGATTGCGAACTTCGCTGGTCATGCCGCCTCCTGGATGGCGCGCAGGATGTCTTCGGGCCGGTGCACGCCGCCGCCGGCATGGGAAACGGGCAGCACGCGGGCCATGCCCCCGGCCGCGCGTTCCACTTCACGAACCATCTGGCCGAGGTTAAGCTCGGGGACCACGAAGAACTTAGTGTGGCGCGCCATTTGCCGGATGCGGCGCTCGGGGAAGGGCCAGGCGGTGATGAGGCGGAACTTGCCTACCCGGCGGCCTTGCGCGCGAGCCAGTTCGATGGCGCGCTGGGCCACGCGCGAGGTGATGCCGTAAGAAACCACTATGATTTCGGCGTCGGCCGTGCCCTCTTCTTCAAATAGCGAGATTTCTTCGGTGGCGCGCTGGATTTTTTCCTGCAGGCGGCGGACCAGCGTGTCCTGGGCGGGCACGCTCATCACGGGGTAGCCGCGCTGGTCGTGGGTGAGGCCGGTGATGTGGAACTTGTAGCCTTCGCCGGCGTGGGCGATTTCGGGCACCATGTCGCCGTTGGTCTCGTAGGGGAGGTAGTCAGCGGGCTTTTTCGCGGTGTGGCGGCGAGGGCAAAGTTCAATTTGCTCGGCGCGCGGGATCACGACTTTTTCGGTCATGTGGCCGACTACTTCGTCCATCATCAGCATGACGGGAACGCGGAACTGTTCGGCGAAGTTGAAGGCCTTGATGGTCAGGTCGAAACACTCCTGCGGCGAGTTGGGACAGAGGGCAATGATTTCGTAATCGCCATGAGAGCCCCAGCGCGCCTGCATCATGTCCGCTTGGGCGGGCAAGGTGGGCAGGCCGGTGGAGGGGCCGCCGCGCTGCACGTTGACGAACACGCAGGGCGTTTCGGTCATGGCGGCGTAGCCGATGTGCTCCATCATGAGGGAGAACCCGGGCCCGGAGGTGACGGTGAAAGCTTTGGCTCCGCCCCACACGGCGCCTTGCAGGGCGATGGAGGCGGCGAGCTCGTCTTCCATCTGGATGAAGATGCCGCCCAGGGTGGGCACACGAGCGGCGAAACGCTCCACGACTTCGGTGGAGGGCGTGATGGGGTAGCCGGAAGCGAAGCGCGCGCCGGCGGCCAGGGCGCCCTCGCAGCAGGCGTGGTCGCCATCGAGGAAGTGCACCCCGGTAAGGACGCCGCGCGGGTCAGCGTGCATCGGCGGACTCCTTCGCGGGTGCGGGCTGCGGCAGGCGGTAGCCGAAGATGGCGAAATCGGGGCAGTACATGCCGCACAGGTCGCAGCCGCTGCACTTTTCCGCCGCCACCACGTGGGGCGGGTGGTAGCCCTTGGAGTTGAAGGCGGAGGAAAGCGCGAGCACCTTGGTGGGACAAAATTCCACGCAGAAGCCGCACGCTTTGCAGCGCTCGACCACGATTTTGACTGCGCCCTTGGCCATGTTTCCCCACTTGCCGCGCTAAGCGGCGAAAATCAAGAGCCATTATGAATCCGGATGTTGCAGCAGGGTGTGATGTAGGTCACGAAGAGGCGTGAGGGAGGACACAGGGGGAAAAGAAGCCGTCAGCACTCGGCAATCAGCACTCAGCCAGCCGTTAACTGGCAGAGTGTTTATGCAGCGAGTCAGGCTCCGTTTCGTATCAGGGCATGGCTTCAGCCGCTGAAATTTACGAATCACAGCGGCTAAAGCCGGCTGGAGTGGCATATCAATCCGGCATGCCTGAAGGCATGCCCTGATACGAACCAGAAAAGCTCCAATAGGGCATCGTGAAAAGTAGAGTTCAGAGGCGGGTATTCAGCGCATTTCTACCCCGATTCCCGCAGCGTTGTTGGAGCTAATCGAGCCTTTTTTGGTGGCGGAATTCGCGAACGACGTCGGTAACTGAGCGGTGCTGGCCGTCCACGGCATAATTCAGGGAGCGCATGTCATCATCAGTTACTTTTCCGGCCAGCTGCGCCAAGGCGGCGCGCACTTCGGGATGGCGCGCCAGAGTTTCGTCGCGCGCGATGGTCACGGCGTAGTAGGGAGGGAAGTAGTGCTTGTCGTCCTGCAGGATGGCGAGGCCGAGCACGGGGATGAGGCCGTCGGTGGAATTTCCGGCGGCCAGATCAATCTGCTTAATTACCAGAGCGCGGTCGAGCAGGCCCAGATCCATGATGAGCGGTGGCTTCGCGAACTTCAGGCCGTAAGCAGCGACTAACCCCTTATAACCGTCGGGACGTTCCATGAACTCGTAGCCGAAACCGGCGCGCCATTGGGGCGTGTACTTGGCCGCCTGCGAAATAGTGCTCAGGTGAAGGCGGCGGGCATCGTCACCGCGAATCTCGATGGCGAAGGTATCGTTGAAGCCAAACGAGGGCAGAACCGCGAAATGAAACCTCTGCTCGTATTGCTGTTTCACTTTGCCGTACACGGCGGCGGGGTCCTTCAGCGGCGGCTCTTTGAGGATGGCGGTGAGGGCTGTGCCGGTGTACTCGGGGTAAACATCAATTCTGCCTGCCAGCATGGCCTGCTGGCAGATGTAGGTGCCGGCCAGATAGAAGCGGCGCTCGACCTTGAGGTGACTTCGAGCCTCAATCTGCTGGGCAATCAGCTCGCCCAGGATGAGCTGCTCAGGAAAATTTTTGGAGCCGACTACCACCACGTTTTGCCGGGAAGGGCCGCAGCCGGCCAAGAGGGCCAAGCCGAGGAAGGCGGCGGTGAGAGCGCGCTTCATGCGGGACGGAGGCGCTTTTCGAGAAGGCCAAGGCCGAAATCGGCGAGCAGGGCCAGAATCGCGGCAGGAACGGCGCCGGCCAGGATGACAACATTGTTCACCATGGCCAAGCCGCGAAAGATGAACTCGCCCAGCCCGCCGGCGCCGATGGCAGCCGCGATGGTGGCCAGGCCAACCGAAATAACCGTGGCTACACGGACGCCAGCGATGATCACGCTCAGCGCCAGCGGCAACTCCACCTGCAACAGGAGTTGCCGGCCAGTCATGCCCATGCCGCGGCCGGCCTCCACCACGGCGCGGTCAACTCCCATAATGCCGACATAGGTATTACGGAT
>DATJFA010000326.1:0-4571 GCA_035496015.1 Terriglobales bacterium
ATGCGCATCAACGGGCGCGTGCGCATGGCCTGCTCGGCGCTGGTTGATAACCTGGAAAAGCCCATCCGTCTGGAACCGCTTATCAAGTTCCCCGTGGTGCGCGACCTGACGGTGGACCGCTCGGTGCTGTTCGAGAATTTGAAACGGGTGAAGGCCTGGGTGCCGATTGACGGCACCTACGACCTGGGCTCCGGCCCGCGCATGCTGCCGGAAGAGCAGGAGGCCGCCTATCCGCTCTCGCGGTGCATCTCCTGCTGCTGCTGCATGGAAGCCTGCCCGCAGTTCAACGAGCAGACCGGATTCGTGGGGGCCGCAACCATCTCTCAAGTCCGCCTTTTCAACACCCATCCCACAGGCAAAGCGCTGAAACGCGAGCGCCTGCAGGCGCTGATGGGCGATGGCGGCATCCACGAGTGCGGCTATGCCCAGAACTGCGTCGAGGTCTGCCCCAAGGACATTCCTCTGACCAGGTCCATCTCCGAGGTGGGCCGCGAAGTGATGAAGCAGGCGATTGGGGATCTGTTCAGGAAGTAAGCCGCACATCCCATGGCGCGGGTTTGCAGGACCCCCAATTCCAACCGGCGTCATCCTGAACGGCTTCAGCCGTGAAGGATCTGGCGTGCATCGCAGCCTTCGCTCCGCCGCACGCGAGATGCTTCGGGGCTGAAGCCCCTCAGCATGACGCCAAGGGGTTGGTGGAATCCAGCTTCTCTGCCATTCCCGCTAAGCCCGCAGCGGCTAAAGCCGCCAATTCTGGGCTTCTCTTTGGCACGCCTGAAAGGCGTGCCCTGATACAACACTCTACGAGACGCAACAAGAACGTCTCTACCAGTCTGAATTATGGGTGAAGCAAGAAGCGCTTCGGTAGAGACGTTGCTTGCAACGTCTTCGGGAAAGCGGTTTCCGATCTCGCGGCAGCAAATTGTTACGAAGGTTTGCTCTTGTTGGTTCACTCAAAAAAATTCGCCCCACAATCCCGCCACTCTGGCTTAGAATTTTTCTGCTTCAGTTGACCACACTGCGGGAGCAGATCTTAAGTGAACCACGCAAGCAGGTCGCACCTCGTCGTCATATTATTGTTTGCCCTGATTTCCCTGCCCGCGCAGGCCCTGCACTACCGCGTCCGGCACAGCCAGCATTTCCGCCACAGCGCGCGACATTACCGGACCTACCGCCATCACCGTCACATCGTGTGGACGCCAGTGCTCCACGGCTCGCACGATTCCCTGGTGCGGCAGAATGAAGAAATTGACCGCCTGGGCTTGCCGCGCATCGCCGACGACGAGCAACTGGAAGACATGGAGCTGCAGCACGAACTGGTTCCCATTCGCGAGAGCCGGACCCTCGCCATTCATCCGCAGCTCGCGCCCCAGGACCGCTTCTGCAAATCGTGGACGCGCGAGTTTCTGCAGGATCTGGCGGCGGCGCACTACCGCAAATTTCATACTCCCATCCAGGTGAATTCGGCGGTGCGCACTGTGGCCCAGCAGGAGCACCTGCGCCGCTATAACCACAATGCCGCGCCTACGTCGGGAGATACCGAGTCGTCACACGTGGCCGGCCTGACAGTGGACGTTTCGCGGCGGGGCATGGGGCGCGCCGAACGCAAGTGGATGGAGAATTATCTGCTCGGCCTGAAGGAGCAAGGGCTCGTCGAAACCGCCGAGGAGCGCCGCGAGCCGGTGTTCCACATCATGGTGTCCAAACGTTATGAGGAGTGGCGCATGGCGCAAATCGAGCACAAGGAAGCTGCATCGCCGGCGCAGAGCGCCGAAGAACAGGAGAGCGCGGGGCCTGCGGTACAATGAGGCCCCATGTTCCGCAAATCTTGCGCCCTTCTTATTCTGCTTCTAACCTGCATTTGTCTTTCCGCCCAGACTGACATCACCAAAATCTCTCCTGAGGCGCGGCGGATTCACGATTCTGCCATCGTCATTGACACCCACGCCGACACGCCGCAGCGCTTCGTAGACGAAGATTTCGACATCGGAACCGTTACGCCCCTCAGTGAAGGCAATGTGGACCTGCAGAAAGCGCGGCAAGGCAACCTGGGGGCGGAGTTCTTTTCTATCTGGGCGGACCCGCAGACCAGCGCCAGCCGCTACACGCAGCGCGCGCTCGACCTGATTGACTCGGTTTACCAGCAGGCGGCGCGCCACCCCGACCAGATGGTGATGGCCTTCAGCGCGGAAGACATTGTTCGCGCCTGCACCGGGCCTCACAAGCGGCTGGCTGCGCTGATGGGGGTAGAAGGCGGGCACGCCATAGAGGGCGATATCCGCGTGCTGCGCGACTTTTACCGCCTGGGCGCGCGCTACATGACCCTGACCTGGTCCAACACTAACGAACTGGGCGACTCTTCCGGCGACATTAACGATCCCGAAGTGCAGCACCACAACGGGCTCACGCCCTTCGGCAAACAAGTGGTGCTGGAGATGAACCGCCTGGGCATGATGGTGGACATCTCCCACGTGGCCGACAAGACCTTCTGGGACGCAATTGCGGCCGCCAAGGCGCCGGTGATTGCTTCGCACTCCTCAGCCCGGGCCCTGGTGAATGCGCCGCGCGACATGACGGACGACATGCTGCGGGCCGTGGCCAAGAACGGCGGCGTAGTGGACGTGAACTTCTTTTCCGCCTTCGACGATGAGAACTTCCGCAAGCAGGAAGCGGCGCAGCACAAAGAGGTGGAAGCTGCCACGCAGCAATACATCGCCAGGCAAAAAGCGGCGGGCAAGCCGGTGAGCTACATGGAAGTGGACCACATCCAGCGCGAGTACCTGGCGAAAATTCCGCGGCCGCCGCTCAAATCCCTGATTGACCAGATTGACCATATCGCCAAGGTCGCGGGCATTGACCACGTGGGCCTGGGCTCCGATTTCGACGGCGTCTCCGGAGCGCTGCCCCAGGGCATGGACTCCGTCGCTGACCTGCCCAAAATCACGCAGGCGCTGCTCGACCGCGGCTACAAACCCGAGGACATCAAGAAGATTCTCGGCGGGAACCTGCTGCGCGTCTTCCGGCAGGTGGAGCAGGTAAGCAGGCAGATGCAGACCGCAGTACCCCGTACTTAGTAGGCAGCTTTTGAGAAACCTTTGTCCCACTGGGAGGGGCATTATGAGACAGTTCTTGTTTGTGATTTTTATTGCGGCGTGCTGGCCGCTTTTTGCCCAAGGTCATAAGTCGCCGGAGAAGCCCACGCTCAAGAGCATTCTGCTGGAGCAATTGCGTTCCACCCACAACAAGGCGGAGTGGTTTGTGCCCGCCAATACAGCGGTGGCAGGCTTGACCGCGGAACAAGCCAACTGGACTGACGGCAAAGGAAACCATTCCATCGGCCAACTGACCACTCACCTGGTATTTTGGGACCGCCGTAGCCTGGAGCAATTCGAGGGCAAACCGGTGCAGAAATACAACGGCAACAACGACGAGACCTTCACCCGCTTCGACAGTAAGCAGTGGGACGCCACCGTCAAGCAGCTCGATGAAGTCATGAGCGAGTGGGAAAAAGCTGTCGCATCCGCCGACGAAAGCAAACTGCAATCTTCGTATTCCACCATCGCCCACATCGGAACCCATAACGCCTACCACATCGGGCAGATTATCTACGTGCGCAAGGAGCAGGGCTCGTGGAATCCGGCAAATGGTGTGAAGTGAACATCCGTTGCTTGGGCACCCC
Source organism: Terriglobales bacterium (assembly GCA_035496015.1). GTDB lineage: Bacteria > Acidobacteriota > Terriglobia > Terriglobales > Acidobacteriaceae > JAICWP01. Next base: position 3,680 of record DATJFA010000326.1, read on the forward strand.
CTGCGTTTAGGAATCGCTAACGTCTGATCGGCCCGCCGGCCAGCTGCTCCAGCTGACGGCGCCAGTCCAGGCCCTCCACAAATTCGCGGGAGTTGCGCCAGCCCGCGCGCACTTTGACGAACAGCTCCAGGAACACCTTGGCGCCCAGCATGGCTTGCATCTCCAGCCGGGCTTGGGTGCCGATCTTCTTCAGCATCTGCCCCTGGCGGCCAATCAGGATGGCCTTCTGCCCCTCGCGCTCGCAGTAAATGGTGGCCGCAATGCGCGTCAGTTTCGGCTTTTCCTCGAACTGTTCAATGATCACTGTGGTGGAGTACGGCACTTCCTCGCCCGTACCCAGAAGCACCTGCTCGCGGATGATCTCGGCCGCCATGAAGCGCGCCGGCTGATCGGTAAGCTCGTCCTCCGCGAAGTAGCGCGGCCCTTGGGGCAGCGCCGCGACAATGCTGTCCAGCAGCAGTTCCAGCCCGTCCTTCTTGCGGGCAGAGATGGGAATGATTTCCCTGAAATCGTACAGCTTGCTGTAGCGCTCAATCAGGGGCAGGAGTTCGTCCTTGCGTACCAGGTCAATTTTGTTGAGCAGGAGGAATACGGGCGTGCCCGCCTGCTTCACCAGGCGGAGAACATGCTCGTCCAGCGCGTCCCCGCCGCGCTTCGCGGCATCCACGATCAGCAGAACCAGGTGGCAGCCCTCCAGCGCCTCGCGCACTTCCACCATCATCTTGCGGCCCAGGGCGCTGTCCGGCTGGTGAATGCCGGGTGTGTCAATCAGGATGACCTGCGCCGCCGGCCGCTTGCCCTTTTTGGGCAGGTTGAGGATGCCTTGAATGCGGTTGCGCGTGGTTTGCGGCTTGCGCGTGACGATGGCCAGCTTGGCCCCCACCAGCGCGTT
>DATJFA010000327.1:0-7343 GCA_035496015.1 Terriglobales bacterium
TGGGGAGCTCTGTTCCCAGTCAGGATGTTTGCGCCGCGTCGGGGTGCTTTTATGAAGACATTACCCCCGAAATCGGGATCACCGGCACTCCCGTGATTGACCCGGCAAGCAGCACCATTTATGTGGTCGCTAAAAGCAAGAACACCAGCAACAACACATACCACTTCAAACTGCATGCCCTGGACCTGATAACAGGGGCTGAAAAATTCGGCGGTCCGGTTGAGGTCACCGCTCCCGGTTTCAATGTCCTCTTTCACTTAAATCATCCCGGGTTACTGCTGGCGAATGGCAAGCTGTACTTAGGCTTCGGCTCCTTGGGAGATATCCCAAGCTGGCACGGCTGGCTGATGGCCTACGACGCCACTACGCTGCAGCAGAAGGTCGTCTTCAACACCAGCCCCAGCAGTTCCGAAGGCAGCATCTGGCAAGGAGGACAGGGACCGGTTGCAGATAACGCCGGCAACGTTTATGTGGCTACAGGCAACGGCCCCTTCGACATCACTACCGGAGGATCCGCTTACGGCGACTCAATCCTCAGGTTGAACGGTTCCAGCCTTTCCGTTCTCGATTACTTCACTCCCGATGATCAAAGTTCGCTGAGCAGCAATGATGCCGACCTCGGCTCGGGTGGTCCCATTCTGCTGCCTGGAACCAATGTGCTGGTTTCGGCCGGCAAAGATGGATGGATTCGGGTGATGGACACCGGCAATCTGGGCAAATTCAATGCGACCTTCGATGCCAATCTCCAGGAGTGGCAGGTATTCAGCGGTCAGTTCATCGGCGCGCCGGTGTATTGGAGCAGCTCAACGTTTGGCCCGCTCCTGTACACCTATGGGCCGGCCGATGTGCCCAATGCGTTCCGTTTCAACGGCAGCAGCTTTCAGACCAGCCCAGTCTCGGTGGGCACGATCCCCAACGTTGCGGGAGACGCCAGTAATGCCGCCTTGGCAGTCTCTTCCAATGGAGACACTCCTGGCAGCGGTATTTTATGGGCGGCGGCTTCCGCCAGCGGCGACCCGGCGCATTCACCCATGGCCGGGATCCTGCGCGCGTTTGACGCAACCAATCTGGCCAACGAAGTCTGGGACAGCAACCAGAACAGCGCTCGTGACAAGCCCGGCAGCTACGCCAAATATGTCTCCCCGGTGATCGCTAACGGGAAAGTGTACCTGGCGACCGTCTCCGGCGAGGTGGCGGTTTATGGCCTGCTGGCGGCGCCGGGTTTCACCCTGGAGGCTGCGCCAGTTTCGGCCTCAGTGCGGGCAGGAGGAACTGCCACATACGCCCTCTCCGTGACCCCACAGAATGGTTTTAGCCAGGGGGTGTCTTTTACTTGCTTCGGATTGCCCTCAGGCGCCAGCTGCTCGTTCAACCCCAGCTCGGTCACGACTGCCGGTGGCCCTGCGCAAACTGTCGCGACGGTGGCAGTGCCAGCCGCTGCCGAATCCAGCGACAGCCCCATCACATTCAGCGGCACGGCCGGGGCGGTGCACGGTTCTACTTCGGTAACGCTTTCAGTGACCGATTTTGATCTGCAGCCCTCAACCGCGGCTGCCACCGTGAAGGCGGGCAGTACTGCCACGTATCAGCTCACCCTTAATCCTAGAAACGGATTCAATTCCCCTGTCTCCCTGAGCTGTTCCGCTCCCCCAGGTGTTGGAATCAGCTGCGTGGTGGATTCATCAGTTACGGTGGCGGGCGCTCCCGCTACCGCCCAGCTGAGCGTGACCACCACCGGCCCGGCCGCGGCGCTCAAGTATCCACGGCATTCTTTGCCCCTCTATGCCACATTTCTGTTCTTGCCTGCGGTTTTGCTGCAACTGGGGCGGGTCCGCCAGGGCCGCAAGCTGCGCCATGTGCTCCACTGTATCGGGGTACTCCTGCTATTGATGGTGGTTAGCTGCGGCGGTGGTGGCGCCTCCAACCCCTCAGCTGGCGTCGCGGGGGTAACGCCCGCCGGAACCTACAGCGTCACGGTAACCGCCCGGTCCGGCCCCCTGACGCGCACCACCTCAGTCAGCCTGAACGTTCACTAGTCTTTTTGACTTGGGGCAGTGCCAAGGTTTGCAGGTCCCATGCCGGGCTTGGGGCCGGTTGGGCAAGGAACATTACCGAAGTGCGGGCTTGTGCATTGACATTGGTCTATCACCGCCGCTTCTGTTCAACTATGGTATGCTCAAGCGGTTAAAGCAGTTCCTCCCCCAGTCAGCGAGTTCACGTGTCCGTTCCAGTAACGCAGCCCCAGTCTAACGCCCTCCTGGCACCGCGCGAGCCGGATTCGCTGACGAATACCGGTCTGCGCCAGACGCTGCTTTACGAGTTGGCCACCAAGATCATCTACCTGAATGGCGAACTCTCCACCCTCGACCTTTCCGACCACCTGCGGCTCAGCCTGCCGGTGGCCGAGGAGATCTTCTGGTTCCTGCGCCGTGAGCAGTTGTGCGAAGTGACCGGGATGGTGGGCAACATTCACCGCCTGACCTGCAGCAACAAGGGCCGCGAGCGCGCCCAGCAATTGCTGGAAGTGAATCACTACGCGGGCGCGGCTCCGGTATCGCTGGAAGATTACATGGCGCAGGTGCGGGCCCAGGCGGTGGCGGAGAAAGATGTGCGCCCCGCGGACATGGAGAGGGTGTTCGCCGACCTGGTGCTCGAACCCGACGTGCTCCCCAAGCTGGGCACTGCCGTGCAATCCGGCCGCGCCATTTTTCTTTACGGGCCCACCGGGACAGGCAAAACCAGCGTAGCCGAGAAATTAGGCGAGGTGTTTGGCGAGCACCACGTATGGATCCCCCACGCCATGGAAGTGGATGGGGATATCCTCTCCGTTTACGACCCGGTGGTGCACACCGCCCTGGAGCTGCCGAAGAAGGGTGTGGACCGCAGGTGGGAGCTGTGCCGGCGCCCCAAGGTGGTAGTTGGCGGTGAACTGACCCTGGATATGCTGGACCTGGGATTCAACCCCGCCACTCGCTTCTACAGCGCTCCGGTGCAGATGAAGGCCAACAATGGAGTGCTGATCATTGACGACTTCGGCCGGCAACGCGTGCGGGCTTCGGAGTTGCTCGACCGATGGGTTGTGCCCCTGGACCGCAAAATTGATTTTTTGACTCTGCGTAGCGGCAAGAAGATAGAGGTGCCGTTCGACGTGATGGTGGTGTTTGCCACCAACCTTAATCCCGCCGAGGTGGTGGAGGCCGCGTTCCTGCGCCGGGTGCAGACCAAAATCAAGCTGGACCCGGTGGGCAGGGAAGCATTTCACGAGATATTCCGCCGTGTTTGCGCTTACAACCAGCTGGAGTACCACAGCGCGGTTGTGGATTCGGTGATCGCCGCCCTGGAGCAGGCCGGAGAGCCTCTCCGCCCCTGTTATCCCCGCGACTTGGTCAACCAGGTGTGCTGGGCGGCGAAATATGAATCGCAGACGCCCCGCCTGGATATCCCCAGCTTGCAGCGTGCCCTCTCCTCGTACTTCCTGTCTTGAGGGAATAACGTTTCGGGTCCCGGCATGCCATTCATGAATTCGATATCTGAGGGCCTAAGCTAATGGATGTAGCAGTTTGGTTTATCAAAGGCGTTCTTCTCGTCCTTTGCGTTTATTTCATGGTGTACTTGATCGAAGCGCGCTGAAAGCGCGTAGCGGAGGCAAGGCTCGAGGCATGTACTGCGCACACGTAGTGGGAGCGCGGCCCAATTTTATGAAGGCGGCGCCCGTGGTGCGGGCTTTGGCGCAAAAGCCCGGCGTGCGCCAGGTTCTGGTGCATACGGGGCAGCACTACGATCAGAACATGTCCGATGTTTTCTTTCGCGAACTGGAAATTCCAGAGCCGGATTTCAACCTCGCTGTCGGCTCCGGCAGCCATGCGGTGCAAACCGGGCAGATCATGATGCGCTTCGAGCCGGTGGTGAAGAAAGATCGGCCCGACCTGGTGCTGGTTTATGGCGATGTGAATTCCACCATTGCCGCCGCGCTGGTGTGCAGCAAGTTGGGCATCCCGGTGGCGCACGTGGAGGCTGGCCTGCGCTCCTTCGACCGCAGCATGCCGGAGGAAATCAACCGCCTGCTGACCGACCAGATCGCCGACCTGCTCTTTACCCCTTCCGAGGACGGCGACCGTAACCTGCTGCGGGAAGGCGTCCCCGCCGAGCGCATACGTTTTGTCGGCAATGTCATGATTGATACCTTGGTCAGGCTGTTGCCCAAGGCCGCGGCTGCGCTGCCCGCTCGCCTGCCTTCCGGCTATGCCCTGGTCACCCTGCATCGGCCATCAAACGTGGATGAGCCGCAGATGCTGCAGGATATTCTGCGGGCGCTGGACGAGATCAGCCGCGAGCTGCCGGTCATTTTTCCCATTCATCCCCGCACTGCCCAGCGAATCGCACAGCTGGGTTTTCATCCTGGCGAGAACTTCCAGTTTTGGGAACCCCAGTCGTATCTACAATTTCTAGCTTTGCAACAGAAGGCGACAGTAGTGATTACCGATTCCGGAGGCATTCAGGAAGAGACCACTTTCTTAGGGGTGCCGTGCCTGACCGTCCGCGACAGCACTGAGCGCCCGGTCACAGTTGCGGTAGGTACCAATATCCTGGTGGGGCGTGACCTGAAACGCTTGCAGGCCGAGGCTTGCGCCCTTTTGCGCGGCCGCCGCAAGCAGGGCAATATTCCCCCTTTGTGGGATGGGAACGCGGCCCAGAGGATAGCCGGCATCATTTGTGAACGTGGATGACCGGCAGCCCGCGATAGTTTAGAATGAAGCTCACGTCGGGCTGCCAAGGCCGGTCTCCGGCTGGAGTCGCGAGCCCTTCCTGCCTTTCCGGGGCGTGGTGAGCGGTATTCGCCACGGGTGACGTTATGGGTGACAGTTAAGCATGGTTACGAGTCCCGGCGTACAACCTGGATCGCCCGATCCCTCGGGCACTGACTTTCCCTCTCCTCCCAGCAAGGGGCAACTCCGGACAGAAGCCTGGCGCTTCATCATCGTCGGCATCATCAATACCTTTGTTGACCTGGGCGTCCTTAACCTGCTCATCCAGGCTACCCACACCGGCCAAAGAGGTTTTGATTTCATGCTCATCAAGACCACCTCTTTTCTGGTGGCCGTGCTCAACAGCTATTTCCTGAATCGGAGCTGGACTTTCCGTGACAAAGGACGCCAGAAGAGCTTCCTGCACTCCGGCAGCCAGTTCCTTATCGTGAGCTTGATTGGCGCGGTAGTAAACGTAGGCACTGCGTCTTATGTCGCCACCTTTATTTCGCCCATATCCGGCCTGGAGAAGCTGTGGCCCTCAGCGGCGGCCTTGGTAGGGACCGCCTGCAGCTTTGTGTGGAACTTCATCGGCTACAAATACATCGTCTTCACTTCCCGCGGCCAGGCTGCCTACCAGTAGCGGCTGCATTCAACCTATTTCACTCCGCCACGTCATCCTGGCCAACATCCGGGTGTGATCACTCCTCTCCGCCCGCGTCGTCGACCGCGGTTGTGCGCAGCTGGATTTGGGGCAGGCCCGCGCTCCGCAGTTGCTGGTTGAGGGCCGGCAGGTCGGCGTTCTTCAGCGCGTTCCAGCGCTGCAGCACGGTCGCGAAATTGCGTTCCGTTTCCGCCATGGCATTCGTTTGCGCCTCGGTAGGCGCCGCGTCGCCCCGATCCACGTCGCCGTAGAGCGACGCTACGTCACCGTTGACGCGCGTGAGGGTGAGCTCTGTGGCAGCTGCCGAAGATTCGCCGGATTTGCCGAGCACGCCATTCAGCTTGTTCTCAAAAACGGTAATCGCGTTTTTAGCCGGGCCGCTGGCCTGCGTCGTCAACTTGTGGAGTTGTTCGCCGGCGGAGCGCGCCTGCAGGACCGCCTCGGCTGCCTGCGTCATCATGGAAGCGAGGCGCGTTTCCATCTGGAACTGCTGCTCCAGCCCGGCCGCCGGGGTCTTTACCCGCGGGTCCATTTTGACGATCAGAGGAGCGGTGTAGCTCTGGCCGTTTGCTGTGAGCCGCACGGTGTATTGGCCGGGTAAGGCACGCGGGCCCTGCGGCACGCGCGGGGTGTCGTGGGGCACCGCCGAGATGGGATACGAGTAGTGAATGGCCAGGGGCGTGGCGTAGTGCAGGTTCCACACCCAGCGGTGCGCGCCGGAGGCGGAAGACAGCACCTGGGGCATGCGGATCCAGTACAGAGGGATAAGCTGCTTCTTGAGTTCTGCTTCCGTCGCTTCCGGCTTATCGGTGCTGGCATAGCGGCGAACTACCTTCCCCTGCGCATCGAGGATCTCCAGCGTTAGCGCGCCCGAGGCTGGCTGGGCCAAGTAGTAGTCAATGATGGCGCCATTCGGCGGGTTCTGGCCTGCCGGCTCATCGGGAGGAAGCGGCGTGTCGGTGTAGGTAGAGCGCCGCACACGGTAGGCAGGCGCGGGCTGGAACAGGTGCGCTGGTGAACCGGCCATGTCGGGCGTGAGCTGGCGCAGGGGTGCGATGTCGTCCAGAATCCAGAACGAACGCCCGTGAGTGGCGACGATCAGGTCATCGTCGTGAATCCACAGGTCGCGCATGGAAGTATGCGGCAGGTTGAGTTGCAGCGACTGCCACCGGTCGCCATCGTCGAAGGAGACGTACACGCCGGTTTCGGTGCCGGCAAAGAGCAGGCCTTTGCGCACAGGATCCTCGCGCACAGTGTCTGCCGGGGCGTTATCCGGCAGGCCAGTGGTAATGAGTTGCCAGCTCTTGCCGCCATCATGGGTGCGGAAAATGTACGGCTTCGGATCATTGATACGGAAGCGCGAGACGGAGGCGTAGGCAGTCTGGTCATCGAAGTGCGAAGCTTCCAGCTGAGTGACTTTGCTCCAGGGCGTGAGCTCCGGCGGGGTGATGTTGTTCCAGTTCTTGCCGCCGTCGCGGGTAATCCAGATTTGGCCGTCGTCGGTCCCCGCCCAGATGGTGTTCACATTCTTGAACGAAGGCGCCAGGGAGTAGATCACGCCCCGCTGCTCGCCCGCTTTGGGATTCACCAGCTTGCCTACGCTGGCAGGCGTGCCTGGATTCTGGCGGGTCAGGTCAGGGCTGATGATCTGCCAGGAATGGCCGCCGTCGGTGGTCTTAAACAGCACATTGGCCGCGTAATACATGGTGTGCGGATCGAGCGGCGAGAACATCACCGGCTGCGTGCGGTCAGCCCGGTATTTGCCATTGCGCAGGGGAATGGGAGTAACGTTCTCCACCTGCCCGGTGCTCCAATGGAAGCGCGACACCTCGGTACGGCCGGCGCCGTAAACGATGTCAGGATCGAGGGGGTCGGGGGCAGCGTAGCCGTACTCGATGATGCCGACCGGCCGCCAGTCGCGGAAGGTGATTCCG
>DATJFA010000328.1:0-9072 GCA_035496015.1 Terriglobales bacterium
GAAGTATTTTGCATTGGACGGGGGGGCAGGGACCAAACCGCTGCTGCTGGTGCTCGTGCTGGTACTGCTGGCGGTATAGTTGCCGGCGGTGACCGTTAAAGAAGCAGCGCCATTCGCCCCGGAAGTGTCCCAGGCTTTGACCACCACGTGATGAGTTCCTGAACCCATGCTGACCGCCCGCGAGATGCTTTTGGAGGAAGTGTTTTCCCGAAACACCAGGTTGGAATCCACATAAATGGTCCAGCCCGTAATGGCGTGACTTGAGCTTGCTGTGCCGGAAATGGTGATCGGTGACGAGGATCCTGTGGCCTTGGCGTACACGGTCACCGACGCCAGACTGGATGAAACCGTGAACAATAACCATGCCGTCAGTATGAATGCGGTTTTCACTAAGCAATCCTTTTAGGGAATTTATTGAAGCGGCGTTGCGCAGGCTCGGCCAAAGCCTGTAGGTGTTTCGGCAAACCAGATCAGCAGGTGGAGAGACGATAACAGGGCAGAGTAGCGGCTCCAATCGGCCAAATAGCTCAATTTTGCAGATGGCAAACAGGGCGTTTTAAGGCAGATCTACTAAGGTCTTTGCCCGTAGGCGGCGGGAAAAAGAGGAAAGAGGGCGGTTTGAGGTTTACCCCGCACACTGGGCGATCGTTGGCCGAAACGCGGGAGTTGAATTGCGAGTACGGGCGGCTGCGGGCGCGGCTTGTCCGCTGAGCACCAGCTAGTTCAAATCAGCCAGCAGGCTGGTGGCAAATCCGCCCGTGTTGTCCAGAGCTACCACCGTGCGAACCTGTCCTTTGCCTAAGCTCAGGACGCCGCTGTCAATCAGCACAGTCTTCTGCCCGGGCGCGGTGAAGAAAACGTCATAGTTTCCCGCCACCAGATTCTGATAGCCGGAGGCCGACTTAAATGCCAGATTGGTGAAGGTCGGATTCGCAGCCTGGATATTTGTCCCCGGCGAAACCACATAGACGTCCAGATTGCCCACGTCCGGGGAGGCGTTGACCACGCGGAGCCTCATCTGGCCGGTGGCGGGAGCGGTGTTATCGTCGGTAAGAAAAATCGGAGTAAGCGCGGGCGAGGCAAACGCCGCTGGTGCGGCGATAAAGGTGTAGGAGATACCGGACTGAAACACGACCGGCTGATTGATGAAGGAGGTGGTTGTGCCGGAAGGCTCGACGTGTGCCGTATAACCACCCGGAGCCTCCGAGGCGTAGGTGCTGGCGCTGGGATAGGCCAGATCGGCGGCCACGGTGCTGGTGGTCAGGAGAAAAGTAAGGCTGGGCTGTTCCGCGGAGGCGTTCATGGCGCGAAATTGAGCGTTGGCCGCGATGGTGGCCGCGGATTTGCAGCCGGCGCCGCCGGCCAGAGTCAACAGTACCGCCAAGAATCCCAGGAATTGAGATGGCTTCACGAGTCCGTTTCCTTGCGCAATTGCGCAATTAAGATACACGCATGTTACGGCAGTATAGCGAGGCACACAAAACCGCAGGCAGAGTCAGTGTTATAAACACCGACTGGGACGAGAAAGTTGCCCCGGGGAGGCGGAGGGCGGGCGCCCATTACGGGAAACCGCGACGGATTTGCAGCTCCGCCAACACGCTAAAACACGGTCCCGGGCCCAATTAATGGGGGTACCGCCGGCTCGGAGGCGGTATATACTAAATCGCCAAGAGGCCAGGAGCAGCGGTTTTGCGCGCCCCCTAGCTGCCATGGAAAAAGCCCCTAACCCTTCGTCGCAGGCGGACAGCCCTACCCTGGTGCCGGAAAGCGGCGCTCCGCTTCATCGGCCGGATGCAGGGCCGCAAACCCTCACCCCCCCTCCGTCCTCCGATAGCCCCACCCTGGTTCCGGAAAGCAGCAGCGCGGATACGCCAACGCTGGCGCCAGAGTCCTCGAGTGCCGCGGGACAGACGGGCGCGGGAGTGTCAACGGCGGGTGAGGCCTGGGGCGCGGGGGGGCCGCAACCGGGCGCGGTTCTGGGAAACCGCTATGAAATTCTGCAAGCCCTGGGCGAAGGCGGCATGGGCACGGTTTACAAAGCGCGCGACCGTGAACTCGACCGCCTGGTGGCGCTTAAGGTCATTCGCCCCGACTTGGCCCGCAATCCCGCCATCATCCAACGCTTCAAACAGGAACTGATCCTGGCCCGGCAGGTCACCCACCGCAACGTGGTCCGCATTTTCGATCTGGGCGAGGCGGACGGCATCAAGTTCATCACCATGGAGTTCATTGAGGGCAAGGACCTGCGCTCCCTGCTGCTGGAGCACACCAAGTTCTCGCCCGAAGAAGCGGCGGAAATCATTCGGCAGGTTTGCCTGGCGCTGGACACCGCTCATAGCGAAGGAGTTATTCACCGCGATCTGAAGCCGCAGAACATCATGCGCGACGCCAGCGGGCGCATCGTGGTGATGGATTTCGGCTTGGCCCGTTCGCTGGAAAGTGACGGCATGACCCAGACCGGGGCGCTCATCGGCACCATGGAGTACATGTCGCCGGAGCAGGGACTGGGGCAGGAACTGGACCAGCGCTCGGACCTGTTCACGCTGGGCCTGATTTTCTACGAACTGCTGAGCGGGCAGGTACCCTATAAGGCGGACAGCGCCCTGGCCAGCTTGCTGAAGCGCACGCAAGAGCGGGCGGCGCCGGTTTCCAGCCTGGATAACAAGGTCCCGGGCGTCCTCAGCAACATCGTCTCTAAATGCCTGGAGCGCGACCCCAAGCTGCGCTACAGCAGCGCCAAAGAACTGCTCAGCGATCTGGATGCCTGGCAGGGCAAAAGCGCCGCCGCTTCCATCCGCCTGCCTGCGGTGCAGCCCTGGGGGCAGGACATTCCCTGGGTGGGGATCAGCGTGGCCGCGGTGGTGCTGATTCTGGCGGTGACCGCCTTCCTGCTGCGCGGAAAACTGTTCGGACCGTCGGCCAAGGGTCCGGCCGGTCCGGTGGCTTCGCTGGCCATTTTGCCGTTCCGAAATGGGACGAGTGACTCTTCGATTGATTGGTACGGTCCCACTCTTGCCGACATGCTGCGCACTGATATGGGCCAGTCGGGCTACTTGCGCACTGTGCCATCGGACCGCATTGACCAGATCCTGCACGACTTACGCCTCGGCCCGGAGGCCAGCTTCGATCCTGACACTTTGCGCCGGGTGGCGGAATTCACCAGCGCCGACCGGCTTATTTCGGGGCGCTATGTGAAGTTGGGCGGCCAGATTCGCATCAGCGCCACACTGCAGGACTTGAAGCACCAGACCGCCTTCCCCCTGCAGGCGGACGCCGCCAGCGAAAAAGACTTGCCTAAAGCGATGGAACAGCTGGCCCAGGCGGTGCAGAAGAAGCTGGCCCTCTCAACTGACACGATCAAGGAGATTCAAGCCACCTCCCTGCATCCTTCCACGCAGTCAGTGCAGGCCTTGGGAGATTACGGCCAGGGGATGCAGCTCTCCCGGCAGGGAAAATACCTGCAAGCGGTCAAACAGTTTGAGGCGGCCACTACCCAGGATCCTAAGTTTGCCCTGGCTTTTGCCGAACTGGGTAAGAGCTACGCTGCGCTCGGCTACGGCGATAAAGCCCAGGACGCCTCCCGCAAAGCACTGGACCTGAGTGACAGCGTTACGCCGCAGGAAAAGCTTCTAATTCAGGCGGAGAATGCCCAGGCCACGAAAGATTACGGCAAAGCCATCGAGTCCTACGAAAAATTGGCCAAGATTCTGCCCGACGACCCTGACATTCAATACACTCTGGCACGTCTTTACGAGGATTTCGGCACGCTGGATAAGGCGGGCGCCTACTATCAAAAGCTGCTGGCCAGCGACAAAAACAACCCTGACGCGCTGCTTCACATGGGATGGGTGGAAATCCGGGGAAACAATCCCGAGGGCAGCATCGGCCACCTGAATAGCGCTCTCACGCTGGCCGTGCAACTCGACAATCAGGAAGAGCGCGCCTCCATTCTGGATGCCTTTGGCAACGCTTATCAGTACATGAACAAGCGCGAGGACGCGCTCAATAGCTTTCAACAGGCCCTCGACATCAAGCGGCGCCTCGGCGACAAGGGCGGCGTTGCGGAAACTCTGAACTGGATGGCGGGCGTGCAGCAGGACATGGGCAAAGCCGACGCCGCGCTCAAGAGTTACGAGGAAGCCGTCAGCCTGCGACGCGAAATCGGAGACAAGATGGGGCTGGGCCGCAGCCTTACCGACCTGGGGCTCTTCAAGGAGAGCCTGGGCAAATATGACGAAGCCCTGGCGCTGAGCAAGGAAGGGCTGGCGTTGCTGCATGAAGCCGGCGACCGGCAGAATGAGGCCAACTGCCTCAACAATATCGGCTGGACTTACCTGGACGAAGCCGACTATGCCAATGCCATGACCTATTTCCAGCAGGCGCTGGGTTTGCGCCAGAAAATTGGCTCTCCGGCATTTATCGCCGACAGTTTCTACAACATCGGTGACACCTATACCCGCATGGGGCAATATGACCAGGCCACGGACGATTTCCTGAAGGCGCTGGACCTGTGGCGCAAGGCGGGCGACAAGCGCGGCGTGGCCTTTGCTTCCTATGGCCTGGGAAAAGTCTTTCAATACCAGGGCCGCTACGGCGCCGCGTTGAACGCGCAGCAGGATGCCCTGAAGAGCTGGCGGGAAGTGAATGAAAGCGGCATGTGGCTGCCCCAGATTCAGGCCAGCTATGGCAATACGCTGACCCTCCTCGGCCGTGGAACCGACGCGCAGAAAAACCTGGACGAAGCTCTGCGCACCGCGCGGGAAGTGAAGAATGATCCGCTGATCGCGCAAATCCTGAATTTTGAAGGCGACCGCGTCTTCTATAGCGGCGATTTTGCCGGGGCCCGCTCCTGGTTCGAGCAGGCGTCAAAGATAACCTCGCGCAACCCGGACCGCGAGCAGACGCTGATTACCAAGTTCAACCTGGCGAAAGTGGCGGTCATGCAGGGGCGCACGCGAGAAGAGTTCAGTACCCTGCAGTCGCTGGCCGACGATGCCGACCGTGCCGGGCTGGAGCATCTGTCGATGGAGTGCTCGGTCTACTTGGGACAGGCGCTCATCACGGCCAAAGAATACTCGCGCGCGCAGGAGGTGTTACAGCGTAGCTTGGCTAACAGCGAGAAGCTGGGATTGCAAGTGTCGCTGGCTAAGAGTCATTTCTTGTTGGGCGAGGCTCTGCGCCTGGGCGGTTCTGCGGCCGAGGCGCCGCATCACTACGCCGAAGCGCGGCGCATTCTCGATGGAGTTGCCAAAGAGTCGCATAGCGACACCCTGCTCAAGCGCAGCGATTTGGCCAAGATGTATCAGCAATCCGCGCAGCTGGATCGTCCGACCAGCTAATTTGCAGTTTGACAGCCGCAGGAGCGGCATTCTTCTGTCATCCCGAGTAAGCACGCATTGAGCAAAGCGAAGTGAGTACGAACCGAGAGACCTTCTGACTTTCCCAAGTAACATCTCTCCGCTTCTAGTCTCGAATGCGGCTGATTACATGCGGATCAAAAAAAGCCAGGCCTTGCGGCCTGGCTTTAGCTGAATCCTTCTTCATTTGCAGGTAGGGTCCAGCTGAAACTGCCCTGTCGTGAAGCTTTGCACGACAAATGCATTATCTTGCGCGGTTCCAAGATAAAAGCCGGGCGCAAACCCGCTCAGGTTAAGTTGATAGGTCCAAATATTGTGGGGCTTATCAAACCGGAACGCTGGTTTGCCGTTGGTTGCGTTGGTTCCGCCGACCGGAATGAACTGTGGCGCCTGTCCTGAATTCTTTTTGACCAGTGATAACGCCGGATTTAGGCTTGCGAGCTGGGTTGGGCTTAGTCCTGAGCAACTAAACGTGAAGTTCAGTGTGGTTCGGTTGAGTTTATAACATGTGTTCGCCAGCGGGCTTGAGAATGTGCATTGCGACTGGGCTTGGCTGAAGGTTGTTTGTATTTCATGCAAGGAGTGCACGCTGACCGTCCGCGTGCCAGGGTCATTGAGAACAAACGTAGTGTCATCGAAACCCATGTCTACGAAGACATCGGTGCCGTTGTCAATTCCAAAACCAGAAGGGGTAGAGGGCGGATTTGCCAGCGGGCCGCTGAACGCTGTATTCAACACTTGCGTCTTGGGTAGCGCGGCCACGCGCCCCTGAGGGATGTCAATTTTCCACACCAGGGACTTGGTCGTATCAGCAGTGACAGTCGCTCGGCACGGCAGATTGCCCACGTTTGCGTCATTGAAGCAACTGACCGTAGGTACCAACGATGCGTATAGCGAAATCGGTGTCGAAGAGGTGGCACCATACAGAGTTGAGGTGATGGTATTGCCCAGAATTGTCTGGGTCGCTGTGAAATTCGGCGAGACGAGAGATCCTCCCACTAGCAAGCTGGCCAATCCTGGCTGGGCCGCGGCCTCCCCGCCGTAGATGTTCATGCTGCGAATGCCCACGCCACAAGCTCCGTTAGGACAGCCCAGAGCCGAGTTGGTGTCGTACGAGTCGGAAGGACCGGTGGTGTTGGCAAAGCTCATCTTAAAAATGTTCCCGAATCCGGAACTGGCGAGCCAAAAGTTCGCCAGCGTACGGGTGGGGAGAGGCAGTGAAGAGCAGCTCCCGGTGCAATCGGCCACTAACGGGTCAAGTGCAAGTGCCTGCAGGCCGGTTTGGCCGGTGCGATAGCGCGCAATGACCGTAGATAAGGCTCCTTGATCTTGCCACTGCAGGCCGTCGGTCACGGTGCCGCCGGTGGTGCTAAAGGCCGGGGGATTAGGACCTGGCCCAGATGTGCCCGCAATCTGCACCTGCTGCACATTCCCTGAACCGGCCGTTACCAGTTGGCCGGTGTAAGGTGTGTTGTTCGTTACGTATGCAGTGGTCGGTGCCCAGGTGCCAGATATTCCCAGATCGGTCCAACTGCAGGTCCCGTCAGGGGTTGTGCCACCGCCCGTGTTCCAGCTCGGAGTAGACAAGCCGGAGGTGCAAGTTGCAAGGGTTTCCTGCTGCACGTGGCCGGCGCCGATGGTGAGTTGGCCTGCTGAATAGGAATTCTGGACTAGCCATTGGACTGGTTTCCCCAGATCCTTCCAAACCACAGCATTGTCGCGTACCGTCAATCCGCTCTGGCTCCAAGCCGGTTCATCCGTACTAGAGGTTCCGGCACTGACCACCATCTGCAAATGTAAAAACGCATCCAGAATTTCTGTGCCCGTGCTGGCATACGGGTTGTTAGCAGCCCATTTAGGTCCGGCCAGCGAGGGACTGGTTGCCTGTGTGCTGAGGAGCAGCGCACAGGACTCGGTGTTGCTACCCGTTGCATTCGTGCAGATGTTTACTGCGTCTGAGTTCGGGTTCTCCTCAGTCTCCCCGGTGTCAATATCAACAGAACCCGTTGCCACGACCAACACGGTTTCACCGCCTGGACAGCCTCCCGGCGGACAATTACCTGCCAACGCTCCCGACGGTACGTCCTTGATGCCGAACAGCTGCACTCCAGGGCCGAAGTCCGCAAACACCGTACAGCTGGCGGTGGATAGAGACGCGCCAATCGGACCGACTTTGCGAATCTTCCCGTCACCTGCAGTCACATAAATGGCATCGCCCGCCGCACTCAAATCTACGCTGTTTAGGACGGTGGTGGCGCAGGGGTCATTAGAGGTTGGGAAAGTGAACACGCTTCCCGTCACGGGCGCACCGTGCGCGTCCAGCTCGACAATACTCGCTTGCGGATTGCCTCCACTGCCGGAGTTTCCGACAAACATGTGACCATTGGCGTTGATTGCAATTGCTTGGGCATTGTTGGAATTATTGCCGCCACTGCTGGGGAAGGTGGTTGTTGTGTGTGGCACAGTACTGCCGTCAAAAGGGTTGATGCTGGCAATAGTGAACTGAACCACATTTGACGCGGAACCACCATCAGTTACGAGTAGATGCAGGCTGTTGTTGTTAACCGCCCCATGGACATCACCCGAAAGGCCGTCGTCGAGGGAGTTTAGAAAATTGATGGTGTCCGTATTGTCGATTCTAAAAACATTGCACTTGCCGCCGGTGTAACAGGCGACTACGTCCTTTACTTGCCAGGGATACTGCGCCCAGGCGCTTCCCACGCAAACCATGACGAACGTAACCACCACTGCTCCCATGCGGCTCAACTTGCAACCTATGTCTTGCATAAACCCTCCACATACCCCGTCTAAGTTATTTGCTCTTTGGCCACACCGCACCCCCGGCGCAGTTGTAGCCATGATCATCGCCAACGATTCGATTGTCTGGGGGGTCCCTGGGAAAATTGCTCAAATGGCAATCTTTCTTAGCCACGCAAGCACAAACGGGCTTTTTAAGTTCGCCCTAAAAATTGGCGCGCAATACCACCCAACAGAAAACAACTTGGCACAGCCCCAATGCCCGGCAATTCTCGACGTAGGGGTAATCCCTGTCAAGAGAAAAAGCGTTAAAAATCTGTGGATTGCAGCGCCAACTTCAAGCTGGGTGGGGAGCGGGGCGGGTAGTGCAGAAATTTGCACCAGTTGTGATGCAAAGTTGCACAAAAAGGCAACAGGAGTTGCGTTGCGCCGCCAGTCGCCGCAGCCGACCAGGGGGGCAGAGGTTCAAATCGGCCGGCTAGGGCGCCGGTCACACTTTGGTCTCTCGCCGGAGGTAATTTGCCCGGTTGCGCTGCGGGTCTTACCGTCCTACCATGCACGGCGCCTACTCGTCGGCGGGACAAGCTCTGCGCCCGCACACCCGCTACACGCTGGCCACCACGGTGGAGATTCGCTCCGCCAACCTGCGCGGCGTGGTACTGGCACAACTGGGCAACGTGAGCCTGAGCGGCTGTTATGTGCACACGCCGCAAACCCTGGCGGAGCACACGCGGGTGCGCGTGATCCTGCAGGCCGGCTCGCGAAAGGCAGATCTGTGGGGCGTTATCCGGCGGCAGGACCAGAACGGTCTGGGCATCCAGTTCACCAACGGGACCACGGTGGAAGACTGGAAATCACTGGAAGCCATCATCGAGCAACTGCAAACCAAGAAGTACGCCACCTCGGCTGGATGCTAGTAATCCCCGCAGGAGCACCGCTGGACGCAGAGTCCCCGACT
>DATJFA010000329.1:0-3216 GCA_035496015.1 Terriglobales bacterium
GAATTGACTTGATCCCTTTTGTGTCAGGCGCTCTCTGCCGCTTCTCGCCAGCGGCTAAGTGCTCGTCACTTTAAGAAGAACGCCGGGAATCCTCTGCCGCATTCGCGCTCTGTAACCTTCTAACTCCTGAATTGTCACTGGTTTGGTGTCAATTTCCACTAAACCTGCCGTTCTGGACCGCCGGCTTTATCAGGAGGTATTGCGAAATCCAGAACCCTCGGCTTTGTTAACGCCTTGGTTCATCAAGCACTTAGAGTTCGTCTTGCTCGTCGCGTGTGTCGCCGTTTTGACTTCGCAGCTGTTCGTGCCTCCTCTGATCGGGCTAGCCGACAACGGCGACTTTGCCAAGGTGTTGGGCCGTGTCGGGCTAAGGAAAGCAGCAGAAGGCAATTTTCAATACTTCGTTTCCGATTATCCCCACGCTGCCTCCTGGAATACCCAGGTCTGGTATTCGGAAATCGTACCGGCCTGGATCGCCGTTCGCTTCCACAGCCTGGTCTGTCCCGGCGGAAATTTTGATGTCCGGTATCTTGCAGGGATTCATGCAGCCATCTTTGTGGTGCTGTACTACTTCCTGCTTCTTCTGTTCCGCAAGTTTCGTCCTCTGCCCAGAATGTTGCTGGCTTTGCTGGTGCTGTGGATTTTTACCGACGTGTTCTACGTCGCCTATTTCAATTCCTTCTATTCCGACACGATGGCCTGGCTCGGCCTGCTGGGCATGGTGGTGGCCGCGCTGCACATCGTTGGCCGCTCGCCGGGGCAGCGGTTGTGGTGGAGCATTTATGTGGTTGCGGTAATTGGCTTTGTCACCTCCAAGCCGCAGCACGCCATTTGGGCTATTTTCCCTGGAGCCTTCGCGGCAGCCATGAACTGGCGCGTTTCCCGCCTTCGCCGCATCTTGGGCGGAGCGCTCTGCCTGGCGCTGCTAATGCTCAGTTGGCTGGAGTTCACCACCCTGCCGGGGCCGATGAAGGCTATGCCCCTGTTCGATGTGGTGTTTCTAAAGCTCACGCGTGCCCCCGGCACCCGCGCACAGGTACTCAGGGACCTCAGCTTGCCGGACAACTACGCCGCGTATGCAGGAACGAGCGCCTGGACACCGGGTAGCCCGATATTTAACGCGGAATGGAGAACCCGTTTCTATTCTCAAGCCCGCCCCCATCTGTTCTGGTTCTATCTCTCGCACCCGCGGCTTACGATCGGGGTCATTCATGATGACCTGCGACTGAGTGCGCCCTACCTTCGTCCGCCCGTGCTGGCCAACTACCGCCGGGAAGATGGTTATCCCCCGGGCACGCTGGCGCGCCATTTTTGTTCCTGGAGCGATCTGCGGGCTGCCTTGTGTCGCGCCTGGCCGGAACACATTCTGCTGTGGTACACGCTGGTTCTCGCCGCCGCCGTAGTTCTCATCGCGAGGGGCCGTTCCCGGGTGATTCGCCGACTGGCCGCGCTGGGCCTGGGTTTGGCCCTGATGGGCATCGGCGAATTCTGCTTTGCCTCTCTCACCGATGCCGCTCAAACCGATCGCCACCTGTTCCTGTTTCACGCCCTAACCGATCTGACCTTCTGTTTCGCCGCCGCCGGGGTGCTGGAGGTCTGCACCACCATAACTGGCGCGAAGCTTTTGTCCGAAATGGCTACGTCCGCCGGCGGGCGGAAGGAGGCCATCACTGGACCTAGCGCATAAAACGAGGGGGCCCTGAACTCCGGGTAGCGAGTGGCTCTGGGCCCTAAATCATTGAAAGTGCAGGCCCAGCAGCTTGAGCGGTTGGGCCTTTGCATTGCTCTAGATCTATCTAGATCAATCAAGATGCGTCTTGACCGCATCCAACTCCTTGCTGCATAATTGTCTTGCCTGAGGGGAGTGTACCGTGGCCAGAGCAGCGGTGAAGCAAATTGGATTGAAGATTTCTGCCTCGCTCTATCGCAGGTTGTCCAAGCTGGCGGAGGATAACGGGCAGAGCAAGACTTTTGTCTTGGAGAAGGCCGTGGAGCACTACATTGATTTCGTTGCACCTGATCAGGGCACCGTCCGGCCCGAGGCAATGGCTCACTTCCGTAAGTCTGTCGAAAAGAATCGGGAGCTATACCGGCGGTTGGCCCGTTAATCGGTGGCGGATTTTTACCTCACCGTGGCAGAAGTTTCGACCATCCACGATCAATTAATTGATGAATTCGGCGGCACGCCGGGCATTCTCGACAAGGGACGCCTGGAGGCCGCCGTTTTTCGTCCCCAAATCGGCTACTACACCAGCCTGGCCGAGGAAGCCGCAGCCTTGATGGAATCGCTTGCGAACAACAATCCCTTTATGGATGGAAACAAGAGGACCTGTTTCGCTGCTGCCGATACCTTTCTTCGCCTGAATGGTTTTTGTCTTGAGGTTGAGTCTTTGGAAGCTTACGACTTCATCACTCAAGCTATCGCTGGGGGTAGCTTTACATTTCCCGTAATTCGTGACTGGGTTTCTGCGCATATGCAACGTCTCTGAGATCGCATAGATGGTAAGGCGGGCGGGTGGCCCGCCCTTCGGGTTTCTTGAGATCAGCACGACAGAGGGTGCCCCACGCTTGCGCACTTTGCAAGGGTGGGTACCACTGGGAAGCACCCCCAACCCATGCTTTTGGCGGTATCGTACCCGCCCTTGCGAAGAGCGCAAGGACGGGGCACCCACCTTGTTGGCGCTTTGGGCAAGACCAAATGCCTGAGCCACCCGCCCCAATATGGGATTCTGGGAGCGAAAATATCATTTCGCCGCTATTTTCAAAGTTGGCGAAAATCGAAAATAAGCGAAAAGGCTATTTTTGCCCTGGATAACTTCGGGTTGGGAATAAGAGTTGGTGGAGGCGGCGGGAGTCGAACCCGCGTCCGCAGATGTTACTGGTCAAGAGACTACATGCTTAGTCGAGTTCCGAGGGCCCCATCGAGCCCGAAAGCCCTCTGGGGTAACCATTCGCCGCTCGCGCTCAGAACCGACAAGACACGCGAGCCGCTAGCCCGATGATCTCGCCGGCGGGGCCCGGGCCTGGCCCAACCAGCCAGCCTGCTGTGCGACGCCCTGCCACCGCCCACAGGCGAAGCGGTGGAGGACGGCTACTTAATTAATTAAGCAGCGTATGCCATTTGTGGAGTGGCATTTCTAGTTTTGCACGCGATTACGGGTGTGTGCACCCCGGCATGCCTCTTGGCCGCAAGCATCCCCGTCGAAGCCGTGACGC
>DATJFA010000330.1:0-2861 GCA_035496015.1 Terriglobales bacterium
CGTTTTGCTTTGAATCTGCCATCCTGCTCACTCCGCCGTGGGCTTGCTTTGTGGTTGTGCGGGCTGGGCCGCCTGTTGCTTGCGCTGCTGGATGCCGGATTGCAGAGTTGACTCCGGCACCACCACCTCGGCAGTCATGCCCGGCACGAACAGCTCGTTGGGGTTGTCAACGCGCAGCTTGAGGACGACAGTTTTGATGTCACGCTTGCGCCGGCTCACATCGCGCTGGGTGGCGAAATCGCCCTCCACCGCCTTGAAGAAAACCTTGCCCGGCACCACCTGGCCGCTGGGCATGCGGACGTTAAACACGTCTCCGAGCGCGATGCGATCGGCATAGGTTTCCGGCACCGCTGCCCGCACCCAGGTGTCGCTCAAATCCACAATAGTGACGATGGGCTGGCCGGGATTGACGACCTCGCCCTCGCGCGCCGCGCGCACGGAAACCGTGCCGCTTACCGGCGCCAGCACGCGCGTATAGCCCAGGCGAACCTGGGCTTCGGCCTGCAGCGCGGCAGCGTTGGCCATGTCAGCGCGGGTAGCGGCCACGGTCCTCTGTGCTGCGGTGGCCTGGTGAGTGCGCGCGATGGCGGAGTTCAAGTCCGCCTGCGCCGCCCGCACCTGGTCCTGCAAAGCTTTCACCGCCGCCTGCTGCGCCTTGAGCTGCGCGTCCGCCCGGTCTTTATCCTGCTGCGAGGCCACGCCCGAGGCGGCCAGCGAGACGGTGCGGGCATGGTCCGTCTGGATCTGCTCGAGGTTGGCTTCCGCCTGCGCCAACTGGGCCCGCGTGGACTCCAGCCGGGCCTCGGCGTTGGCCACGTCGCCGGCGGTGGAGCCGCGCATGGCCGCCTCTGTGGCCAGCGTCTCAGAAACCTTGGAGCGCAGGCTGTTGATGGTGGCCGCGGCGGCTCGCTCCTGCGCCTGCAATTCGCTGGCATCAAGCAGTGCGATCACATCGCCCGCCTTCACCGGCGTGCCTTCGTCCACCAGCAGCTTCGCGATGCGCCCCTGGATTTGCGGGCTCACCATCACCTGGTTGGCGTCCACGGTGCCAATCAACTGCAAACCGTTTTCACGGCTGGTGGTTGCCAGGTAATAGGTGAACGCTCCCGCGAAAATCACGCTCAAGAGGATTATGAATCGGTTGCGCTGGCTCACGGCTGCGCTCCTTTCCTGGCGGAATTGTTGGCGTTCTGGAACAGTGCCGCGGAGACAAAGTCGAACACCGCCGCCCGCCGCGCGGCAATGCGGTCCGGAGAGAGCGGGTCGCCCGGCGCCATCATGGCAATCAGGGGCGCATTGGCGAAATACGAGACCACAATGGCCACGGTGCTGGGCACAAACTGGAAGGGGTCCACGCGGCGAAACTCGCCAGCGGCAATCCCTTCGCGCAGCACTTCGCTCACTTTTATGAAGATGGGCCGCAAGTAGCGCTGCACAATGCGCCGCAGGTGAGGCGAGGCGTTGCGCCCGGCGCTCATCCACTCCCGCTGGGCGATGCGCGGCAGCACCGGGTTGCTGGCAATGTAATCGAAGTGCGCGCCCACGTAGGCCAGGTATTTCTCCCGCGGCGGAAGGTCGTTGTTCAGCGCTACGTGTACGCGCTCCGAAAGGCCGGCGAAGATCTGATCCACGACCGCGCCGTAGAGCGCTTCCTTATCTTTGAAGTAGTAGTAAAGGAGGGCTTTGTTCACCCGGGCGGCGCGGGCGATGGCGTCGGTGCGGGCGCCGGCCACCCCTTCCTGGGCGAACTCGCGCATGGCGGCCTGGAGGATGGCGGCGCGCGTCTGCTCCGGCTGTCCGCGGCTGCCCAGGCGATGATTCTTGGCGATGGTAGCCATGGCTGGCTCAATTAACTAACTGGTTAGTTATATCACAGAATGCAATCCTAGTGCAAAGCCAGTCTGCGGCCTGGAAAACTCCCCCCTCTGCCGTGGCGCTCGGCCTACAATATCCGTGCAAGAGGACCGGAAATTTTTTAATTTCCAAAAAGCTGACGCAAAAGGTCAGTAAGGCCTATGGAACGCCAACGAGTCCGGGAACGGCGAAGCAGAGTTGACATGATCGTTCGCTGAGGTCCAGTAGAGTGTTTTTTATGTTTTCCTGACATGATTCGAAATTTTCCTTCGCGGGTAACTCGCGTTGCTGTGTTCTGCGCTGCAATCGTGTGCGCTCATCCTCTATTCGCTGCCTCCCAAGGTACTGTGGCCCAGGCAGACGCGGCCCTGATGCAGGCTTTGGCTGAGCACGACCGCACATCGCTGGCTGCCCTGCTCGACCCTGATTTCACCTGGATTGACTCCCGGGGGAAGAGCCAGGATCGGGCGATGGCGCTGCGCAACTTGCCTTCCCCTGCTAATCCAGACGAGCGAATACAGGTTCGGGAATATGGCACGGCCGCGGTGGTTCGCACCGACCGCGACCGGATGCACGTCCTGCGCGTCTGGGTGTTACGGCCAAACGGCTGGCGCGCTCTGCTCTACCAGGAAGTTTTGCAGGTGAGCCAATCAGAGAGTCCGGGGCCCGGCTCCAGCGATTGCGAGAACCCCTGCCGCTCCATACCGTTCACGCCGCGAACCGAGTCCGAGAAAGGCGCCGTCGCCTCCTGGCAAGGGGTAATGCGCGCCATGGCCAGCGACGATGCCGAGGCCTACGCCCGCCTTATTGCCGACGAGTTCACGGCGACCGATACGCACCACAGCCGGCCGTTCAGCAAGTCTGACCGGCTCGTGCAGATCCAAAAGCTGAAGCAAACAGGAAAGCACTCTGCGCCGCCTCCCCTGGTCTCTGCCCGCATGTTTGATTTGGGCGAGACGGTCATGATGATCGCCCGCGAGCAGCGCCCCAACCATAAGCCCTACTTC
>DATJFA010000331.1:0-4730 GCA_035496015.1 Terriglobales bacterium
TGGTCATCGTGGACGACTTCTCCACCGACGGCACCCGCGAGGTGCTCAGCGAACTGGAGCGCGAGGCCCGCGGCCGCATCAAGCTCTATTTCCACGAGCGCAACCAGGGCAAGGGCGCCGCCCTGCGCACCGGCTTCGCCCAGGCCAGGGGCGACGTGGTCCTGGTGCAGGATGCCGACCTGGAATACGATCCTAGCGACTACCCGGTGCTGCTCCAGCCCATCCTGCAAGGGCGCGCCGATGCCGTCTTCGGCAACCGCTTCCACGGCGGCTCTCACCGCGTGCTCTATTTCTGGCACTTCCAGGCTAACAAGTTTCTCACTCTGTTCTGCAACCTGCTGTGCAATTTGAACCTCAGCGACATGGAAGTGGGCTACAAGGCCTTCCGGCGCGAGGTGCTGGAGGCCATCCGCCTGCGTTCGGATCGCTTCGGCTTTGAGCCCGAGGTGACCATCAAGGTGGCCAAGCTGGGCTGCCGCATCTATGAGGTGCCCATCGCCTACCACGGCCGCACCTACGAAGAGGGCAAGAAGATCGGCTGGAAAGACGGTGTCGCCGCCCTGTTCCACATGCTGAAATACCGCTTCTTGGACTGAGGCAAGGAGAACTCCATGCGAATGCCAGCCATGGCGCTGCTGCTGTGCCTGGGAATGGCCACGCTATGCGCCGGACAGGCCAAACCGGCCAGCCGGTCACACCCGGGTGGGACGCTCAGCGCCAAGCACCAGGACACGGAAAAACTGATGGAGTTGGTCGGCACGCGGCGCATTCTGCGCGACCTTTTCGACCAGGACATTGAGGCCCAAATCGCCGCCATGCGCCGCGCCCGTCCTGACGTGCCGGACCAGTTCTGGGAAGATTTCACGGTGGAGTTCAAGCGCCAGGCTAGTCCTGACGAGCTCATGAAGGCCATCCTGCCCATCTACGACAAGCACTTCAGCCATCAGGAGATACGCCAGCTCATCGCGTTTTACCAGAGCCCCCTGGGCCGCAAAATCAGCACCACCTTGCCGGAAATCCAGCAGGAATCGGTGGAAGCCGGGAGGGCCTGGGGCGAGCGCCTGGGCGATCGCATGCATGAAGAACTGCAGAAGCGCCTGGCAGAGAAGGGGTATAGAACGCCTCAATAGCCATGCCTGTCCGCTCAGCCGCTCGAAATGATGTGGAACCGCCAGTTTAACGGCGGCATTACTAAATATTGTCATTTAAGTATTGTCATCCTGAGCGCAGCGAAGGACCTCCTTTTCAAGAAGCTAAAAGCAAAGCCTCGTAGCTCGCCAACGTTCGCATCCCATCCGGGCGAAAGAAGAGTTGTGGCCCAACGGCGAGTCCTAGCTGGCTAGAGGTGCTGACCCCGATCACTCGGCCCACGCAGCTAGCCGCGTAAAAATTGTCTGCACGGACCCGGAAAAGTGATATTGTGGGCGCGATTTCGAGCCTTCCGGAGAGGCTGGAGCCTGTCCTGTTCCTCAGGCCGAACCCTGATTCCCGCCCTGGCTCCTGCCCATCCACGGGGAGGGGCTATGTTCAAAGCAAGTCGGACAAAGTTTATCAAGACAAGCGCGGTATGCCTCACTCTTCTGGGCCTGTGCTGCCTGGCGGCGGCGCAAACCCAGCACGCGTCGGCCAAAGCTCCCGCTCTCAAGTACGACCTGAAAGCGGAGAAAAAGATCAAAGGCACCGTTCAGGAAATGAAACTGGAAGGCCAGGGCCGCGGCGCGCTCATGCACCTGGTTCTGAAAACCGCCACCGACACGGTTAATGTGTATCTGTGCCCGCAGCATTTCATCAAGGACATGGGCATTGAGTTCAAGCCTGGAGATGAAGTCGAGGTCATCGGCTCGCCCGCCACCGACAACGGTGTTTCCATCATTCTGGCGCGCGAAGTTGACAAAGGCAGTGATGCTTACGTGCTGCGCGACGACAAAGGCGTGCCGGTGTGGAACTGGCAGCACACCTGAGCTGGCGGGAATTACCTGTTTGAAGCGGGTATGACGAAGTCCACGCCTTGCTCTTCGTTCACCTGCTGCGTGGATTTGAGGTCCAGTTCGGCGATGGGAATCTTGGTCCGCCGCTGGTCATTGAATACCCACAGCGTATTGCCCACCATGGCGTAATTCTCCACCTGGCTGCGCCGGCCGTCACGAAATACCAGGGTAGTGGAAACCGGGGGCTCCACTTTGGAGTCATCCACCGCCGGCGCGGGCGTCGCCGCCGCGCGCGGCGAACTCTGCTGCTCCCCCATCCGCTCCAACTCTTCCCTAAGTTGTTCGATCTGATTGTTTAAGTCGCTGACCTGGGCGTTGGCTCGTTCCAGTTGCTCCGTATCTCGGGAATCGTTGTAACTCAATTCGTCATACAGTGGCATGCTGTAGTACGGATAAGCGGCGAACGGCAAGAACGATGAAAAGGGAACAAAAGACGAGAAGCGCGTTGGTCTGCGGGTGCAGAAAAATGGATCGAAGAAGGCGTCAGAAAAGCAGCGGTTATCGGGATGCACACCGAAGGGGAAATTTCCCTGCCCGAAACCGAAGCTCAAGCCAATGTGCCCGGAATGAAATCCGGAGTGGCTTGGCGGCCGCAACGGTGTCATTCGTCCGGGCGCTGCCGGCCGGAAATGAAATCCGCCTCGTACCGGCATGGGCCGAGCCATGAAAGGCCGCGCCATGGGGGCTGCCCGCATTGCCATCGGCGCGCGCATAGGAGCACTTCTGGCCGGCGCGCCATGCCATTGACCAACCGCTGCTACTGGAAGCAGCGCCAAAATCACGATGGGAAGCGGACCTCGCATACCCCACCCCCGCTTTCTATAGGATACTCCTAGATCGGATTAGTGGAGCACGCTTGTGGCTTGCCCTGCGCGGTTTGTAAAAACATTCGGAACCTCTACGGCACAGGCTCTATGGTAGAGACGTAACTCGTTACGTCTCCGCGGGGGTCAAACATGAAGTTTCTCGCTGAATCTTTATCGCCTTTCCTGCTGGCCGGAGTGCTTTGGGCGGGACCACCGCAACCCCGCCCGATGCCACCACCCGCGACAAACACCGCCTGCGAGCAGGAGTGGCAGGCCATGGCACAGCGCCATCGCGAGGAATCGGACGCGATGCTGAAAGAGAGTTCCGGATTGCGTTCCCTGCTGACCATGCTGCGCAACGACGCCGGCATTGTGCGCGACAGCACGGTGCGCGATGCCCTGCAGGTGAATGCAGACATGTGGGAGATGATGCTGGGCAGGTTGCAGCGCGAAGCCGCGACTTTGCAGGCGCTGGCGCAACAGGAAGAATCGAAACGGCAAGCCCTGTGCGGCTCGCGATAGCTTTTGCATATCAATAAAGCCGCTCATCTCGCCGTCCGCACGGGCAACTTAAGTGGGCATCAAGCGAGTGGTCTCAATACGAAGCCGCCTTTGATTACGCCTTTGCCGTGAAGGTCCGGGCCCAAGCGTGGAAGCGTGCGGCTTTCAGCCGCACGAAACGTGCGCACAAGAAGAACGGGCTTCAGCCCCGGTGGAGTCACGATTCCTCGCGGACTGAAGTCCGCTCGGAATAATAAAAAGAGCGCTCCTATCACCCGGCTAGAGCCAGGTACTTCCAAACCTGGTAAGTCAGACTCGGCTGGATGAAATCTTGGCTCAGTAGATCTGATATCCCGGCGCGGCCACGCGCACATCCGGCTTGGTGGCCATGAGCAGCAGCGCGCCAATGCGTTTGAAGTCGCGCAACTCGGCGGCATTCTTGAACCATTTCCCGCTGTACTCCTCGGGGGTGGGTGTGTCGTCGGGAATGCGCCGTGCCTCGACTTTTTCGAACGCATGGCGCTTCAGCATCTCCACGTATTCCGCTTCCGAACGGGCGTGTACCGGCACCTGCAGCTCATCTACCCAACGCAGCGAGTAAGGATTGTCTTTGTACAAATTGATGAGGATGAACAAGCGCCCGTGCGGCGCCATCACGCGAAACAACTCCGCCAGCGCCCGCTCCTGGTCGGGATAGTAGTAGAACGACTCCACCGAGAGCACCTTGTCGAAGAAGTTCTCCTCCCAGGGAATCTGCTGCGCCGAGCCCCACACGTACATCACATTTTCGAAGTCGCGGGAAGCGGCACGCGCGCGCCGAATCATCTCGTCGGAAACATCCAGGCCCACAACCTGGCCGAATCCTTCCGGGCCGTCGGAGACCAGGCGCGCGAGCAGGCGTGTGGCCCAGCCGGCGCCGCAGCCCAGGTCGAGCACGCGTTCACCCAGCCGCAGGTCCATGAGGCGAATGGTCTTCTCCGTGATGTCGAGGTGATGACGCTCCATCTCCTCGCCGCGGCCGGCCTCGGCCCAGCGGTTGAATTCCTCGCGCAAAATTTGGTCGGGGGATAAGCGTTCTTCGGGCATAAGCGTCTTCAGCTGGGTCGATTGGCGACCGGCACCTCGCGGGCTGCACGGGAAACGGAGCGGGCAATGGTTGAAACTGGAGCCGAGAGCCGGATTTGAACCGGCGACCTGCTGATTACGAATCGTGCCGCCTGCAACGATTGGCCCAGCATCTGGCACTACGAATCTCGGGCTGATACACCGAATACATTACGCCACAGGTTTGCCCACGGCACGTCTCGGTGGAGGATAATTGCCGGGCCGAATGTGGTCTTAACGTCAGCGGTTTCCCTCTTGGCATTAACCTGGACTACGACATACCAAACAAACCCGTTCCCCTCGATGAAAACCGCATCGTCAATTTTGGGAA
>DATJFA010000332.1:0-7224 GCA_035496015.1 Terriglobales bacterium
TGGTGCAGTTGCTGGGCGTTCTGCTGCTGGTGGTCGGCATCTACCGCTTTGCTCGGCTGTTCGTGGATGATCGCGCCGCCAGCTATGCCGCTATTGCCTGCATCTTCCTGGGAGCTTTGTCGTTTCTGCTCTACGAAGCTGGACAGCTCTCGACCACGGTTTCCGCAGCGCTGATGTTCAACGCCCTGCCGTATTTCTATGATTGGTGCCGGCACGCCAGGGCCAAAGCGCTGCTCAAAGGCTGGATGGTCGCCCTGGCTGGCGCCGCGGTACACCACGTCACGCTGATTTTCGGGGCTGTGCTGTTTGCCATCCCTGTGATTTGGCTGGCGGTCCTGGACCGCGATGATGAGCCGGAAACTTCTTCCGGTGCCGTGATCGGGCGCGCAATATTCTTTACTATCCTTACCGCCATCGGCACGGGCGTGGTGCTGCTGCCTTACTGGCTGGCCATTTTGCAACACCCCATTAAGCAGATTCCCATTCCGCACGCCAGCCGCTCCGACCTGCTTCTGAACGGCATTAACGGCTTCAACTATTTCATCGTGCCTTACGGCGCCATGCTGCTGGCCTTTCCTTACATTTTCATTCGCGGCTCGCAGCGCCGGCGCCTGCGCCCGCTGCTGGTCGGATTCTGGGTCACCTTCATTTTTGGTCTGGGCGGCACCACCCCGATTCCCAAGTGGATCCTGGGCCGCGCCTTCGACATTCTGACCTTCGAGCGCTTCACCTTCTGGGCCACCCTGCTGGCGTGTCCGTTCCTCGGTCTTCTCGCTGCCGAAATGATTGAACGCTTCCGCAAGGCAGGCGCAGTCATCGTGGGTGCCGGTGCGGTGGCCAGCATCGGACTCGCCCTGGGCTGGCTGACCGCGAATCCATACAAGCCGGTGACAGGGTTCGACGTGAAGCCTGTGGTTGATTTCCTCAATCGCGACGGCCACTACAACTACCGTTACCTGACTTTGGGCTTCGGCAACGAACTCTCCAAGGTGGGCACCTACACCGTTGCCTCCAGCGTGGATGGTGAATACAACTCCGCCCGACTGCTGCCCGAGTTCACGCATTACGGCGTTGGCCAGTTGAGCAGCGCCAAGTATTACGGTACCGCCGGCATGACCTCCTTGCGCGCCATGCTGGAGCATGCCAACCGCTACGGCCTGAAATACATTTTTGTCCACGATCCCTACTACGATCCGCTGCTGGAATTCGCCGGCTGGCGCAAGATTGAGACCTTCGGCAGCGGCGCTATTACCGCCTGGTCCAAGGAAAGCGTGCCTCCGGCGCACGAAATTCCTTCTGACGCCGTGCCCCCGCCCTGGCAGGGCCTGATGTGGGGCACTTTGCCCCTGGCTACCAGCATCCTCGCCATTCTGTTCGTTCTGGCTCTGCCGGAACGTCGCCGAGTGGCGGAAACCGTGGAATTCCCGGCCACAGTTGAGCCGGCTTATCGGGAGGCCAAATAAATGAAACTGGCTGTCCTGTTGGTGCTCGCAACTATTGCTTTTCTCATCCTGGGCTTTGCTTTTCCCGTTCACCAGGCCGCTACTCCGGGCATCGTTTCTGGCGAGGCCCTCCCCGGTGTGGGCGGCTCAACCAACACTCCCGAGGCGGCGGTCCGCTCGCTGCTGGGAGATGTGCAGGCGCATGCTTGGAGTCACGCCTATTCTCTTCTGGCCAACACGAATGATGTGCCCGAGGAAGCTTTTGTCCACGATGTGAATGGCAACTACGGCAGCCTGCGTACCTTTTCTAGTCTGGAAGGTTCGCGCACTCGCGTGCTCAACCAAAGCGGAGACCAGGCCCTGGTGCGTGCCGACATGCACTGGTCCACCGCCGTGGGCCCTATCTACGACGTGAAGGAACTCAAAGTTGTGCAGCAGGGCGGCGCCTGGAAAATTGTATGGCCCCTGGAAAAACAGCCCACCGTCCCGCCCCAGGTGGTGCCCGTGAATTACCTTCGCTGGGACGTGATTTCCCGCGGCCCGCAGGACGACTGGGGCACCCAGAATGTGGATTCGCCCCAGGTACGCATCGTTTCCATGAACGCAGTGCAGAACGGCAGTACCCTCGTGATCGTTGGTGAGGTAGTAAACGAGGATACCGTCCCCGCTTTTGTGGACATCAATGCCATCCTGCTCGGCAAGAACGGGCAGGATCTGGACCAGGAAAGCAGCTTCGACAAAATTCAGCATACCTTGCTGCCTAAACAGGTCTCGCCTTACCGCATTGATTTTCCCGGCTTCAACTTGGGCCAGGTAAAGAGCGTGCGCATGGATGCCAAGGCCATGCTGGTGCCGGCCTCCGCCGATCCCGTCATCGCCGTGCTCGATCAGCACGAGCAAACCAATGTGCTCGGTCGCAAGGTGCTCAGCGGCAACCTGCTGAACGAGAGCGGTCGCGTCGTGAACATCGCCCAGGTTCTGGCTACTTACTACGACAGCAACGGCAAGGTTATCTGGGTTTCCGATGGCTACGTTGATCGTGCCTTACTGCCGCAAACGCCGGAACCCTTTGCGGTGGACATGCCCGACAACACCGTGGGCAAGGTGCAGAGCTATCGCGTGACCGTCAGCCACTACATTCGCGAGCAGTCGTAAGTGACGGGGGAAAACGTTTCTATGCGCCGAATTCTTCCTGCGGTTTGCCTGACTGTTTGCCTCATGACAGCCGCGTCACTCCCCGCACAGGACTTGCAACTCCCTGCGACTATTGCCGCAGGTTCGGAACTCACCATTCCGACCTCCGGCAGTGGCGCCGCCACCTTTTATCTGATCGGGCCAAGCTACCTTGCTAAGCGCCAGGTTCAGTTGGGCCAGGAAATTCATATTCAGCCCCGGGAGGTGCGCAGCGCCGGCCGCTACACAGCAGTGCTTCGCGGCGGAGGCTCCAGCCAGAGCGGCAGCTTTTATGTAGTGGCGGCTAAGCCTGCCAGCCTTAGCTTCCTCGCCCATCCTTCGCGGATTCCCGTGGCGCAGCGCGACGGAGTTATTGGCGTGGCCTTCGTTTTCGATAAATGGCACAACCTGGTGCGGCGGCCTGAGACGGTGGATTTCCGCCTTGCCGCGAAGGATGCTCCTCCCGTCGCTCAAAGCGTCCGCAGCCGCGATGGCGTGGCTTGGATTCTTATGAATTCCGCGCACAAGGCCGGCAACGCCAAATTTGTCGCTGCTCTGGATGGAATTGAAGAGACGCGCGTGATTCAGCAGGTGGCCGCTGATCCCTGCCACCTGCAAATCCGGGCAGAGCGAAACGCAAAAGGCGTGCTGGTTCAGACTGCACCCGTCCGCGATTGCAGCGGCAACCCCGTTTCCGACGGCACGGTCGTGACCTTCACCGCCAATGGCCCTCAAGGCTTGAGCACGGTGGATGTGCCTATTAAGAAGGATATCGCGCAGGCCGAATTGCAAATTCCCGGCCCTGCCACCATCTCCGTCGCTTCCGGCGTAGTGATGGGCAACGAGGTCAAAGTCGGAGGCCAGCAATGAGGCAGGCAAGCATGTTTACCGTCACCCGCCTGGGCAATCCCTGGGTGGGGACAGCCGCCCCCGGCTGTCCGGGCGGGTCGCAGACCCGCCTGATTTGTGTGACCATGGCCTTCGTTCTGATTTTCTCTATTAGCTGTTTTGCCGCCGATGCCCCCCAGGTGCAGTTCGATAGCTCGCACATTGGGCCGCGCCAGATGGAAGACATTACCGGTCGCAACATTCCTCGCGACTGGGGCCGCGCCTGGCAGACGCTGGCGCTCGCGCTCGAGCAGAACCGCCCTGACCTGCTGGGCCGCTACTTCACAGGTTTTGCCCAGCAGAAGCTCGCGGCCACCATCGCCACGCAGATCAAAACCGGCCTGCGCACCCGATACATTGATCACGGCCATAAGCTGGCCGCTTACTTTTACTCACCCGACGGCGGCGCTATCGAGCTGCACGACACGGCCGACCTGGAAATTCAGGTTTTCGACGGCAACGACCTGGTCCACAGTGACCGCGTCACCTTGCACTATATCGGCTTGATGACCCCCGCCGCCGACCACTGGGAAGTCCGGCTCATGGAGTCCGTCCCCAGCTTCTAACCCAACCCACAACCGCCGAATACGTGTATCGGTAGAGACGTTCCTTGGAACGTCTCTGATCGTTTGGAGAATTAGTCAATCCCACGATTTTGTCATCCTGAGTCCGGCGAGGGACCTGCTTTTACCGCATCTCCTCCGGCATCGGGTGCGTGGCCTTATCAGCATGCGGCACGAGCTGCTGATACACCGAATCGGCCAAATGGGTTTGCCAGTGCCCGCTGAGCCGGGCGTATCCGGTGATGCCAAAAAACAGCGCTGCAATGCCGGCGGCCATCGCCCATTCCGGCAGCACGCGCCGCCGTGGGGCGGCCATAGCCAATGCGCCCTGTGCCGGGCACACCGCCACGCACTCCAGGCAGCCAGTGCACTCCGCTGACTTGATGCTCACCAGTTTGTCCACCGGCAAGGCGGAGGGGCACGCCCTGGCGCACTTGGCGCAGTCAATGCACGCCCGTGGATCCCGGCGAATCCGCAGCGGCCCGGGCAAGGCGGCCAGCCCCAACAGTGCGCCGTAAGGACACAGGTAGCGGCACCAGAAGTTCTGTACCAGCACTGAAGCTGCCACCAGCGTCGCGATCACAATCAGGCCGGTTCCGCCCAAGAAGCGGAAGAAGTTCAGCATCTTCACGTCAGCAATCAGCCCGTAGGGGCTGCGCATGAAGCCGGCAATTTCGTATGCGCTCATGCTCGCCACTGCCCACACAAAGAATGCCAGCAGCAGATATTTCAGACCGCGCAGGGGAATATCCAGCCAGAGCGGCAGGCGGAAATTGCGACGGAAAAGCCGGCGTCCCAATCGCCACAGGTATTCAGAGATGGTGCCCACCGGGCATAGCCACGAGCAGAACGCTTTGCGAAATAGGAACGCAGTCGCTGCGAATGCAACCAAAAGAAACATGGCCGCAGGGTGTACCTCGGGCACATGCCCGCTCAGCAGCCGGTATTTCAAATTCATCATGCCCGCGATCGGCAAATAACCTTCCACACCCGCCGGTCGCGACAATCCTGGCACGCTGCCGGTTTCGTACCCACGCACCCAGAAATAAAACACCACTCCGAGGTACATATTCAGTGCCAGGAAGGCGAATTGAAACGCGCTCCGCAACATCTGCGAGCGGTCTCGGCCCAAGCGCCGGACTAATTTCTTTTTGACTCGATTCCTAGGCTGCTCCCACGGTGTGGGTGGCTTCTGCTTCTCCACCAACGCCGTTTCAGGTGCTATCGTGGCCATAAGCTGCTCCAAACACGCCAGCTTAGGCCGCCAATTGGGCTCGCGGTATGACTTAGGTCACAGTCTGGGAACCAGCAAATCAATGGACAACTGCATTCGGCCGTGCTGCCGCGGTGAAGGGCAGTACTCTGCAAGGGCCAGGTGCTAATTGCTAACTGCTAATTGCTGCTGTTCCTGCGCTATCATGCAAGCTGCAGGAGGGAACGGTGCAGCATCGGCAGAATCCCCTGGTTGTGCTGATGGTGGTTTTCGTCCTGGGCGGCTTGGGCGCGGCTCAGAACACCTCGTCTCAAGCGAAAAACAATTCCACGAATCAGAAGAACTCGCAGTCCGATCCCGCTGATAAGGTCCCTGAGATCAGTGGCAACCTGGGCGGCTGCTCGGTGGAAATCCATGTGATTGATTCGGCCGGCAAGCCGGTTTACGGAGCGCAGGTTTCGGTGCACATCCGCTATGGCTTCGGCGGTTTTCACCGCCTCGATCTGCAGGTCGGCACCAACAGCGACGGCTTCGCGCGCTTCGTCGGCCTGACCGAGCGTGCCCGCATGCCGCTCTCCTTTTATGCCGATTATCACGACCGCGAAACTGTTGTCCCTGTGGACCTCAGGCAAAACTGCCATCAGAAGCAGGATGCTGCTATCCCCGACAAGCCGGCGCCGCCTCCTCAGGAGTGAGTGGCAGCCCGCCTCAGCACTCAGCCTCAGTGTTAGGCCTAGAGCGAACTTTTGCGGTGGACTTTGGAAAGGCTACGTCGTTAGCTTTTTAACTGACCACTGACCACTGACCACTGACCACTGACCCTACCTCCCCGCCAGGTATGCCCCGGTCACGTATCCGATGGTGCTGCCCACCAGAATGTCAGACGGGTAATGTTTCTTCGCCGGTATGCGCGAAAGGCTGACAGCCGTGGCCGCCGCGTACGCGCTCCATTTTACCCATCTTTTATGCGGGTACCGGTGTGCCAGCGCACTGGCGAACGCCCAGCTCGCTGCCGAATGGCCGGAGGGGAATGATTTGCCCGCCTCCCAGAATTCGCCCGTACTTTTAGTGCCGTACGGATACTGCCGGTTAGCAGCGATTTTGAACACTTCGTTAATACCGGCGGCGGCTCCCGCAGCCTCCAGCGCCACAAAGCCGTTGTGGCGCAAGGTGTCATGCCGATGGACGCAACCGTCCGCCCACATCAGCCCTGCTGCGCCAAGTTCCATCCCGAGTCCCACATTCGACCAGGTGCTCGCGGCGCTCTGCCGGTCGAGGGACTCATTATGCGTCGCAACCCGGTTGTCTAGCTTGGCGATCATCAGCCCGGTCGCGACCGCTATGGGGAGTTCCCACTTCAGATTTCGCGGTCGAATGGCGTTGCGCGGGGCCGCTGCCAGGCCATGACCGAGGCCGCCTGCGTCGTTGTGCAGTTGGTTTCCCGTGGCGTACAAGCAGCGCTCCTGGGTGGCGTCGCTTTGCGTCTGCCCAGCGCAGAAAGCGCTCCCACTCAGAAGCGATAGAACAAGAATGCGTAAGACCGCGGACGAATAACCGTTCAATGCATTCCTCGACCTATTTCAGGTGAACCGAACTCTGTCCGGCTCTGTTTTGGATGCAGGTCTGCTGACTTGCGAAACATGCGGTAAGCGGAATTTTAAGCGACTAGGCCCGGAGGTGGGGCAGCCTGCGCCTCTAACGGGCCAAGCTGCCTGCCATGGCGCCACCATGCCAGGTTCCGCAAGGCAACAAAAGCGGTCCACACCAGCACAGGAATGAGCAGGGCACCGGGTAGAATCCAGATATTCCAGAACACCACCAGAGCCGCCAGCGTAACCAGGCCCTGAACCAGAACAGCCGCGAATGCGGTTCCGGGGAGTGCCATGCGGTAGAACAGGCCCGACCACACCACATTCAGTCCCAGCAGGATAAAGTACAGAATCAT
>DATJFA010000333.1:0-2463 GCA_035496015.1 Terriglobales bacterium
GCACCCGGGCGACCACCGCCGACGCCAACGCGGCCGGATCGCCTGCCACCCGCAGGGCAAGGTTCATGGAGCGGGCCTCCCCCACCACGTTGTCGGCAGTCAGGGAATCGCTCAGTTGCAGGAAAGGAATATAGATGTGAGGCTGGCGAGGGCGGCCCACGGGACCATCGTTTACATCGCCGGCCACGCCCACGATCGTTATCCAGGGCTGGTTCCCTTCCTGGCGCAAACGCTTGCCGATGGGGTCCTGTCCCGGCCAGTATTCCTTAGCCATGCGCTGGCTGATGATGACCACTGGCTGCGAATTCTCGTTGTCCTGCGGCGTAAACAGCCGGCCTTCGCGCAGGGGAATGCGCATGGTCTGAAAATAATTGCCCAGCACCCAGGTTTCAGCCACTGCCGGCGGTTTTCCAACCTGCGGCCGCCCTTCGATCTCCATGGTGTGGAACACGGCCGCCTCCAGGGGCAAGTCATCCGCTATTCCCGCCTGCTTCACGCCCGGCAGGCTCGAAACCTCTTCGGACAGCCGCTGGTAGAAATTGCGGATTTGCGGGGCTCGCGGATAGGCCTGCGCGGGGAGCGGAATTTCCATGGTGAGCACGTGGGCGGGATCGAAGCCCAGGTCGGTGCCCAGCAGCTTGCCGAAACTGCGGATGAGCAATCCGGCACCTATTAAGAGCACCAGGGCGACTCCGAATTCCACGGCCACAAGAGTTCCCTGCAAACGATAGCGCGAACGTCCCGCGCTCCGGCTGCGCCCGCCGCCCTCCTGCAGCGACTGCTGCAAGTCCGTGCC
The DNA here is from genome assembly GCA_035496015.1 of Terriglobales bacterium. GTDB lineage: Bacteria > Acidobacteriota > Terriglobia > Terriglobales > Acidobacteriaceae > JAICWP01. The sequence continues at coordinate 797 of DATJFA010000333.1, forward strand.
CGCGGTGTGCCAGGCGGGAGCCAGCCCGAACAGAACCGCCGTCAGGCAGGAGAGGCCGAGAACGAAAAGCAGCATGCCGGGGCCAAAGCGAACATTTTGCGGTAAGGGAATATCCGCGGGGGAGAGGGCCAGCAAGGCGTCCTTGCCCCAGAAGGCCAGCAGCAGGCCCAATCCTCCGCCCAGCAGGGCCAAAACCAGGCTTTCTAATAAGAGCTGCCGGAGCACGCGTGCGCGGGTGGCGCCGAGAGCGCGGCGCACCGCGATTTCCCTCTGGCGAGCCACGGCGCGCGAGACCAGCAGCGTGGCCACATTGGCGCAGGCCATCAACAGCACCAGGCCCACTGCCGCCATCAGCACCAGCAGAAGGGAATGCACCGGGCCTGCCACTTCCTGCCGCCAGGGCACCACCGGGAACTCAAGCCGGGCGCCGTAAAAGTCCTTGAGGATGTCCTGCGGGTATTGCGACTCGATGGCCGCTCCCAGCGCCTGCCCCTCGCTGCGCGCCTGCTGCAGTGTAACGCCGGGACGCAGCCGGGCAAGGATGGTCAAATCGTAACGAGTGCCCCAGCCCTGCAATTCAGCGGGCGTGAACGCCATCGGCACCCATAGTGCAGCGGGGAGAAAATTGGCCGGCGCGCCAGGCAGGGGAAGCACAAAATGCCTGGGCATGACCCCGATCACAGTGTAGGGCTGGCGATCGAGTTCGATGGTCTCGCCTGCGATGTCCGGGCGCCCGCCGTAGCGGCGCTGCCAAAGCCCGAAGCTGAGCACGGCCAAGTTCCGCCCCGGGACATCCTCTTCGGCTGTAAAAAACCGGCCGAGGGCAGGCGCGATTCCCAGCATGGGGAAGATGGAAGCTGAAACCCGCGCTCCGATAACCCGGTCAGGCTCACCCCGTCCGGAGACCTCGAATTCTTTGTCCTGAATGGCGCCCACCGCGGCAAATGATTTCTGGCCACGGTTAAAGATGGTGAAGTCGGGAGCGGAAAAGGGAATTTGAGGAGAGCCGATTTGCGGCAGACCCTCAAACAGCATCATCAGCCGCGACGGATCCTTGAAGGGCAGAGGCTGCAGCAATGCCGTGTTCACAATACTGAACAGCGCCGCGTTGGCGCCAATGCCCAGCGCCAGGGTGAGCATGGACAGCAGAGCGAATCCCGGGCTCTTGTGCAGAGTGCGCAGGGCATAGCGGAGGTCCTGCCAGCAGCTCTCGAACGCGTTCTCCCAGCCGGCGGCGCGAACCTCCTCCTTGATAACTTCGGCGCTGCCCATTTCCAGCCGGGCTGCGCGCAAGGCCTCCTCTGCGCTCATTCCGGCGAGTACTTTTTCTTCCGTCGAAGATTGCAGATAGGAGCTCAGCTCTTCCCGCAGCTCCTGTTCAGATTTCTCTTTATGAAACAAAGCGAGAAAGCCAGCCAGCACACTTCGCAACCGGCGCATCACAGCTCTCCCATTGAAGCCGCCAGAATGCGGGCGATGGCAGCCGTCTGCGTCTCCCAATCCCGGGTCTCATGTTTCAGCTTTTTCCGGCCCGCCTCGGTGAGGATGTAGTACTTGGCGCGCCGGTTATTCGCGGTGGCGCGCCAGTCGGCTTTGACGAGGCCCTGCCGCTCCAGGCGGCGGAAGGCGGGAAACAGCGAGCCGGGGTTGACCTGGAAAACGCCGCG
>DATJFA010000334.1:0-3885 GCA_035496015.1 Terriglobales bacterium
CCATTGGTGTGTTTGCCGCTGGTAGCCTTGCCGGTTTCCTCGGCAATCACATCCAGGAATTTCTTTTGGGCGTGCACGAAGTTCTCCATCCCTTCCCGCGCCAGTTCGATCAGCCGCTCGCCGCTGAAGGCCTTGCCCGTCCTGGCCGCCTCCACCCAGGTGTGCGTCTGCTTGCCGGCAATCTTCAGGAACTCCTGCTGCATGTCAATGAACGTATCCACGCTGCGCCGCAGCAGATCAGTCATAGCCGTGGCCGGAGCCGAGCCGCCTACCCGCTCTTTGACGCCGGTCATCACTATCTTGTTCTGCTCCTGCGCCAGGTTCAGCAGCACCTTTTGCGCTTCGATGAAGTTCGACATGCCCTCTCCCGTAAGTTCGGTGAGGATGGTAGTCGGTGAAAAATGCGGATCGGCGAGGCGTTCCCGCAGCAGGTGCATCACGCTGGCATTCTGCCGCATCGCCAGGTCCAGAAGAATTCGTTGCGTGGCGAAAAAGCTGTTTACTCCCTGCTGCATCCATCCTGACAGCAGGGTAATGAAGGATGACTCCCGAGAATGAGTACGGGAGGATTCCATCTTGGCAACTGCTGGCATAATCTGCCTCCCTATGCTGCACTGCAGCATCAAGTTCAGAGTACGAGCACCCCTCCCGTCTGTCAATGGCCGCGACAAGATTATTTTGCAGTGCAGCATAAGGGGAGTACCAAATCGGGATTAATGTAACTGATTGCAAGTAGGCATACTTAACAGTCACTTTTTGGAGACTTCCGAGAAGTCTTGCCGCGCCGCGTCATCCCAGGCGCAGGTACAGGCACGGCTCCATATGCCAATATAAGATGGTATGATTGTTGCATCGCACATGAGACAATGCCGGCCATGAAACCCGCTGCCATAGTCATCAAGAAATATGGGAACCGGAGGCTGTACGACACCACTGGCAGCCGCTACGTCAATCTCGACGATATCGCCGCGCTCATCCGCGAAGGCAAGGAAGTCCGCGTGGAGGACGCCAAGACCGGGCGCGACTTGACCCGGGTTACCCTCACCCAGATCATCACCGAAGATGCCAAAGAAAAGCCCACCGGATTGCCGCTGGAACTGCTGCGCCAGTTGATCGTCGCTTCCGACCAGGCGCGGCAGGAATTCATCATGTGGTATTTAAAATCTGCTTTCGACACCTACCAGGTGGTACAAAGCGCGGTGCAGAATCGTATCGGCAACATGCAGTCGGCGCTGCTCTCTCCTGTAGAATCCGTGAAGCGTTTTCTCGCCAGCAGCCAGCCCCAGCCGCCTTCCGAGGACGACGAACTTAAGTCCTTGCGCCTCCGCGTTGCGGAATTGGAGACAAGATTAAAAAGGTCTCCTAAACGCAAGCGCCGCCCCGCCACAGCTTAAACTGCGGACGAAGCAAACTGCTCGCGCAACGCCCGCTTCTGAATCTTTCCCGTCCAGTTTTTGGGCAATGCCGCCTGGAACACCACCCGGCGCGGCACTTTGAACCTGGCCAGATGCTGGCCCACATGCCGCCGAATCTCTTCATCGCTGGCCTCTGCCCCGGGTTTCAACTGAACTACGGCACAAATTTCCTCCCCAAACACCGCGTCGGGCATGCCCACCACAGCAGCTTCTGCTACTGCCGGATGCAAGTACAGCGCCTCTTCGATCTCGCGCGAGGAGATGTTTTCCCCGCCCTTGATGATCAGATCCTTCTTGCGGTCGGTGATGTACAGGTAGCCATCCGCGTCCAGGTGCCCGATGTCGCCGGTGTGAAACCATCCGTCCTGGAAGGCTTGCCGCGTCGCTCCCGGGTCTTGCCAGTAGCCCGCGCAGATGTTGCCCCCGCGCAGGCAAATTTCCCCTTCTTCCCCCGCCGGCAAGCTCTGGTTGTGTTCGTCCACGATCCCCAGCTGCACACCCGGCTCAGGCCGGCCCGCCGAGCCCGGCCGGTACGGTTCGTGATCATCGTATTCCGTGGCAACTGCCACCGACTCGGAAAGTCCATAGCCCTGCTCGATGCGTCCTGGAAAAGCTTTTTGGCAGTCCAGGCGCAGCTTTTCCGGCAGGGCGGCGCCGCCGATGGTCATCCGGTATAGGCTCGACAAGTCGTACTTTTCGCGCTCCGGGTGATGCAGCAGGTAGACCAGTATGGTGGGAACCGCGGGCAAATAACCAATTCGGTGCGACTCGATGAACTGGAATACCTTCAGCGGGTCGAACTGCCCCAGCAACACCGAGCGAAGCCCCCACGCATTGGCCAGCTTCAGCATTAGCAACCCAAAAACATGCGTGAGCGGCAGGACGTGCAGCATGGGGCGCCGCGGCAGGTCGGGATTGAGGCGGGTGGCACTCTCCAGGGCGGCGGCTATGTTGCCGTGCGTAATCATCACTCCCTTGGGCCTCGCGGTTGTACCAGAAGTGTAAAGCAGCATGGCCAGATCTTCGGGAGCTCGCTCAGCAGGAGTTTCCAGCCAACTGCCGCTCATCGCTTCGGCAGTGACGTTCTCCATGCCGGCCACATCACCTTCGCCTAGCACCAGCCTTTGCTTGAGGCTCTCAACCCCCTGCCCGGCTTCGTGCACTACCGGAGCCAGGCGGGGCATGGTTAAGACAGTGGTCGCGCCCGAGTGGCGCAGAACGTGGCCGACCTCTGTCGCCGTCCACATGGGAATTACGGGCACCACCACCGCGCCTGCGGTCCAGATCGCCTGGTAGCACGCGGTCAGATCAGGCGTGTTAGGCAGCACGACCGCCACCCGCTCCCCAGCTTTTAAGCCGCGCTCCTGGAGCACGCGCGCCATCCGCCCCGCATATTGCAGTTCCTCCTGGTTGGTATAGCTGCGCTTGCCAAAGTGAAGCCGGGGATAGACTCCGTAGCGTTCCAGATTTTCAATTTCCAGGCAGGCTATGTTGGCGGAGAGATGAGGTCTGGGAAGTGCTGCTGCCAGCATCGTTGTTCTCCATGTACCGTTGGAGTCCGCCCTGCCGGCGCGCAGGGGAGCGACGTTGGCGGCAACTGCGCCAATCGGCACCACCATTATGCGCTTTCCGGCGTTCGGCTTCTAGGTGAACCGGAGGCTAATCTCCATCGCCAGAGACCTGCATCACGGGAGTGGGGGTCATTCGTCACTGAACGTCGGTTTCATTCCCCTTAAGCTTAAGCTCGGCGTGAAGGTGTGCTTTTGCTGACTGCTGCCATGCCGCACGGCGATGAGTAGCAGCTTACCACCGGTTGGGGGCCAATCGCCCCGAGAGCAAATGAGGCTGTTATGCCGAAACCAGAAGTCCAGAGCCTTTCCTGGGGCGATGCCATTTTTCTTTATCTGGAACGAGAAGGCGCCCCCCTTCACATTGCCTCGGTGAACATATTCGAGGGCCGCATTCCACTAGGCTCCTGCCGCCGCTTTATCGAATCCAAGCTGCCCCTTATTCCCCGCTATCGCCAGCGCGTGGTCACGGCGCCTTTCAATATTGGCCTGCCCACCTGGGAATACGATCCGGACTTCGATATTCGCAATCACATCCGCGAAGTCAAGTTACGGCATGGCACCGAAGCCGAGTTGCAAGCCGCCGCCGGCAAGCTACTCACCCTGCGCATGGACCGCCGCCATCCGCTCTGGGATTTCACCCTGTTCCCGCTCCCAGGCAATCGCACCGGAATTCTGGCCCGCATTCACCATTGCCTGGCCGACGGCATTGCCGGAGTCGGCCTGATGAACTTCATTATGGATCCCACTCCCGTTCACCACCGCGTGCCTCGCAAGCCACGCCCTTTCCAGGCGCCGCCGCCTAAGGACGAGTTGACTCTTCTGCTGGATGGCTGGGTAAGCACCTACGCCGACCTGGTACAGCGCCTGCTTTCCGCCCAGGAGCAGACCGTCACCCTGGC
>DATJFA010000335.1:0-8824 GCA_035496015.1 Terriglobales bacterium
CAAGGGCGAGTACGTGGCCATCGCCGGTCCCTCGGGCTCGGGGAAGTCCACGCTGCTCTCCATCATCGGGCTGCTGGATTCGCCTTCCGAGGGCGAGTACTGGCTGAACGGGAGCCAGGTGGCCAATCTCAACATTAATGAGCGGTCGCGCATCCGCAACCGCGAGATCGGCTTCATTTTCCAGAACTTCAACCTGATCGGCGACCTCACGGTATACGAAAACGTGGAGCTGCCGCTCACCTACCGCGGCATGTCAGGCACGGAGCGAAAAAAGCGGGTGCTGGAGGCGCTGGAGCGGGTGGGCATGAGCCACCGCCTGAAGCACTATCCCTCGCAGCTCTCCGGCGGCCAGCAGCAGCGCGTGGCGGTGGCGCGCGCGCTGGGAGGCAGCCCGTCCATCATGCTGGCGGACGAGCCTACCGGCAACCTGGATTCGCGCAACGCGGAAAACATCATGGAACTGCTGCGCGAGCTGCACCGCGAAGGTTCCACCATCTGCATGGTGACGCACGACCCCCGCTTCGCCCGCCATGCGGAGCGCACGATCCACCTGTTTGACGGACGCGTGGTGGAGGAAACCGTCGAAGTGAACTAAGCCTCCGCTGTCCGCCAATCTCGTCCTGTTACGCGAACACCGGGGGCTGTGTTGTCTCTAGAAGGCCTGCACCGAGCGAGGGCGGGACGCCCTCGCGACAGCCGGCGAGACGCCGGCGCTACGAGGACGGAGATGGACACTTTGCTTCAGGACATTCGCTACGCGCTGCGAACCTTGCGGCGCAGCCGTGGTTTTGCGGCGGTAGCGGTGATCACGTTGGCGCTGGGCATCGGCGCCAACACCGCCATGTTCAGTATTGTGAACGCGGTGCTGCTGCGACCCGTCCCCTACAACAACCCGGAGCGCCTGCTGAAGCTTTACACCAGCATGCCGCAGTTCCGCCAGGCCTCCGTTTCCTATCCCAATTTTCTGGACTGGCAGCGGCGCAGCCGCTCCTTCGATCTGATGTCGGCCTACCGGCATGACAGCTTCAACCTGACCGGGCAGGCGAATCCCGAGCGCCTGCGGGGCGAAATGGCGTCTGCGACTATTTTTCCCCTGCTCGGAATCAAGCCCATCATCGGCCGCACCTTCACAGAGGACGAAGACCGGCGCGGCGCGGCGCCGGTTGTAGTGCTTACCTCCAAGTTCTGGAAAACGCGTTTTGGCGGCAAGTTAAACGTTCTCGGCAGCAGCATTACGCTCAGCGAAAAGCTTTACACCGTCATCGGGGTCGTCCCCAGCGACGACGTCGCCTTCGACAGAGTTTCAGTTGTAGTTCCTATCGGCCAGTGGACCGAACCGCTGTTCTGGGACCGTGGCGTGGGCATGGGGATGCGCGTGGTGGGACGGCTGAAAGTAGGCGTTTCGCAGGCTCAAGCGCAATCGGAACTGGATAGCATCGCCGCCGGTTTGGCCCGCGAATTTCCCAAGGAGGATAAGAACCGGGGCATTTCTTCCATCTCGATGCGCGACGACATGGTGGGCGATGTGCGCACGCCCTTGCTGGTGCTGCTGGCGGCGGTGGGCTTCGTGCTGCTGATTGCCTGCGCGAATGTAGCCAACCTGCTGCTGGCGCGATCCAGTTCCCGCCGCCGCGAGTTTGCCGTGCGCGGCGCTCTGGGCGCCAGCCCGATCCGCATCATGCGCCAGTTGTTGACCGAAGGCCTGCTGCTGGCTTTGGCGGGCGGGGCGCTGGGATTAGCTGTCGCAGTCTCGCTGAACGGGCTGTTTGTCTCCCGCCTGGCCGACGTCCTGCCGCGGGCCGACCAGGTGCATCTTGATTCGGCGGTGCTGGCGTTTACTGCGCTCATCTCCATTCTTGCCAGCCTGCTGTTTGGCGTTACTCCGGCGCTGCAAAGCTCGCGCGCTGACCTGAATGAAACCCTTAAGGAAGCCGGCCGCGGCACCACCAGCCGGCACGGCCTGCAGCGCACGCTGGTGGTAGTGGAAGTGTCGCTGGGGCTGGTGCTGGCCGCCTCCGCCGGGCTGATGATGCGTACCATGTCGCGCCTGTGGAGCGTGAATCCCGGCTTCGATCCCAGCCATGTATTAACCTTCGCCGTTGCTGGTTCACCCGCGGTACACGGCACGCCTGCCGAGATTCGCAACGGCTTTGCCTCAACCATGCAGCAGTTGAATTCCATTCCCGGGGTCAAGGCGGTGAGCGTCCTTTTTGGCGGCCTGCCCATGAACGGCGACTCCGAGCTGCCCTACTGGGTGGAAGGCCGTCCCAAGCCGGCGGAGCAGGGCCAGATGGATATGGCGCTTTTCTATGGCATAGATGCCGGCTACTTCAGCGCCATGCGCATTCCGCTGCGGCGCGGGCGGCTCCTGACGCCGCAGGATAACGAGCATACCGCTTGTGCCGTGGACATTGATGAGGACTTGGCGCGCAAAGCATTTCCCGGCCAGGACCCGCTTGGCCAGCACCTCAACTTCGACCTGGTCCAAATGCAATGCGAGGTGGTAGGCATTGTCGGCCATATCAAGCATTGGGGTCTGGATGCGGATGCCACTTCCAAAGTCCACTCCCAGGTGTACATCCCTTTCCGCCAGTTCCCGGACAGCGTGATGGATCTGGCATCGAAGGATTCCGCATACGTGCTGCGGGCAGCCGGCGATCCCTATTCCCAAGTGCCGGCGGTAAAGCGGGTCGTCGGCGGCATCAATGGAAACATGGTGATGTACGACCAAGAAAGCATGCAGGACCTGATCAAAGATTCGCTGGCGGCGCGGCGGTTCACGCGGCTGCTGTTGGGAGTCTTCGCCGGTCTGGCTCTGGTGCTGGCGGCGGTTGGCATCTACGGCGTGATCTCGTACGCAGTGACGCAAAGCACGCACGAAATTGGGCTGCGCATGGCACTGGGCGCCAGCCGGTGGAAAGTGCTGGGCATGGTTCTGAGCAGCGCGATGCGGCTGGCGCTGATCGGCATCGCGGTGGGCGCGGTCACGGCGCTGGCGGCCACCCGCGCCCTGAAGGGATTGCTGTTCGACGTCAGCGCCTCCGATCCGTTCACTCTTGCCGCGGTGGCGCTGGTGCTGGCAGTGGTCACGCTTATCGCCAGCTATATACCAGCCTGGCGCGCCGCTCGGGTGGATCCCATGGTGGCGCTGCGGTACGAGTAGGGACTTTCCCACCCTTTGCAGAAATCGCAAAGGGTGGGGCACCCATTCAGTGATATGGAAACCTTGCTGCAGGACGTTCGCTACGGGCTGCGCATGCTGCGCAAGTCGCCGGGCTTCACTGCCGTGGCGGTCATCACCCTGGCGTTGGGAATCGGCGCCAACACCGTGACCTTCAGCAGCATCAACGGCATGCTGCTGCGGCCGTTTCTGTTTCCGCAACTTGATCGCATAGTGAACATCTCGGAGACGGCTCCCAAGCAGAACATCCACCGTGCGAGCGCCGCAGCCGCCAACTTCCGCGATTGGCAGGAGCAGAGCCGAAGTTTTCAGCAGTTGGCGGCCATGCACGGCTGGAATGCCAACATGACCGGCGCGGGCGCCCCGGAGCGAGTGGAGGGTTACCAGGTTACGGCTGATTTCTTTCACCTTCTGGGAATGCCGGCAGCGCTCGGGCGATCGCTCGGCCCGGAGGACTTCAAGACTGGCCGTGTTCCGGTGGTTGTACTCAGCCAGAGTTTTTGGGAGCAGCGCCTGGCAGCGAACCGCGCGCTGCTGGGCAGAACTCTGGAGTTTGACGGCCAGGCGCGCACGGTGGTGGGCATCATGCCGCGGGATTTCGCTTTCCCTCCCGGAGCGCAGGTGTGGGCGCCGCTGCTCCTGACCGGCGCGGAGGCGGCCGATCGCAACGATCACTACCTGCAAGTGCTGGGCCGGCTGAAGTCCGGAGTTTCGCAGGCGCAGGCGCAAGATGACCTGGCGGCGATTGCGGCGCGAGAAGGCAGGGAATTCCCGCAGAGCAACGCCGGGCACAGCGTGCGCCTGGTGGGCATGGTGGAGGACCTTGCCCAGGGTTCGCGGCAGTTCCTGATGGTGCTGCTGGGAGCGGCGATTTTTGTGCTGCTGCTGGCCTGCGCCAATGTTGCCAATTTGCAGCTGGCGCGGGCTACGGCCCGGGGCAAGGAAATGGCCTTGCGCACGGCGCTGGGCGCCAGCCGCGGGCGCATTGTCCAGAATCTGCTGGCGGAAAGCGTGCTGCTGGCCGGGCTGGGAGCGGGAACGGGGTTGCTCATATCCAGTTGGTGGCTGCCGCTGCTGATGAATAGTGTGCCGCCTTTCATCGTGGAGCACGTACCCGGGCTGAAGCATATCCAGTTGGATTACCGCGTTCTGGTGTTCACTCTGCTGCTGGGCGGATTGGCCGGCGTACTCAGCGGGTTGGCGCCGGCGCTGCAGGTGGCGCGGCCCGACCTGAACGAAGCTCTAAAGGAGGGCGGGCGCGGCGGGAGCAGCGCGCCGGGACGGCATCGCCTGCGCGCGCTGTTGGTGGTTTCAGAAGTGGCGCTGGCTATCGTTCTGCTGGTGGGGGCCGGGCTGATGGTGAAGGGCTTCCGTTCTCTCATGCAGCGAGACCAGGGATTTGATCGCGCCGGCGTGCTGACCTTCCACATCACGCTGCCGGCGGCCAAGTACGGCAGCAAGCCGCAGATACGCGAGTTCTACCGCCAGGTGATGGAGCGGATCCAAGGGCTGCCGGGAGTGGAATCGGCGGCCGTGGTGAACAGCTTGCCTTCCGACTGGAATTGGGACCGTACCCGAGTCACGGTGGAAGGGCAAGCCCCGACGGCGCCGGGAGAAATGCGGCTGGCCATTTCGCAGGTGATCACTCCCGGTTTCTTCGGAACCTTCCGTATTCCCCTGCGTGAGGGCCGGCTGTTCACTTTCCAGGACGGAATGAATGCTCTGCCCGTGGTCATCATCAGCCAGAGTATGGCGCAGCGTTACTGGCCGGGACAGAATCCGCTGGGCAAGCGGGTGCGGCTGGGCGATGACCCCAGCGACCCGTGGTGGACGGTGGTGGGAGTTTCAGGCGACATCCTGCGGTCACCGTTCGAAACCGAGTTTGAGCCGGCCGCATACGTTCCTTTTGCTCAGACGCCGCGACCAGCCATGGCCGTCGCCTTGCGCACCACGCGGGACCCCATGGGGCTGGCGGCGGCAGCGCGGGCGCAGGTGCAGGCTGTGGACCGCGACCAGCCGGTTTATGACATCCGCACCTTGCAGCAGTTGGTCTCCGACAACGCGAGCGGGGTGGAGTCGTCCGCACGCCTGATGGCGACCTTCGGTTTCATTGCCCTGCTGCTGGCGGCGGCGGGAATTTACGCCGTGATGGCTTACCTGGTGGCGCAACGCACGCACGAGATCGGTGTGCGTATGGCGCTGGGAGCAAGGCCGGTGGATGTGCTGCGCCTGATGGTAAAGCATGCCGTGACTCTGACAGTTTTAGGGCTGGGGATCGGGATTCCGGTGGCATTGCTGATGGCGCGGCTGCTCTCCAGCGCCCTGTTCGGAGTGGTGAGCGTGGATGTGGCGGTGTTCACCATCTGCACTGCGGTTCTGGCGCTGGTTGCCGGGCTGGCGGGTTACGTGCCGGCGCGGCGGGCGAGCCGGGTGGATCCGATAGTGGCTCTGCGGTACGAGTAAGACCTGAACGACACGATCTGAGGGAGATATGGAAATTCTGCTGCAGGATATTCGCTACGGGTTGCGGGTGCTGCTGAACTCGCCCGGATTCACCGCGGTGGCAATCATTACGCTGGCGCTGGGCATCGGCGGCAACACGGCGATGTTCAGCATCGTCCATGCGGTCCTGCTGAAGCCCTTGCCCTTCCCTCATTCCGAGCGGCTGATCTCGGTGAATGAAACGGATTCGCGGCGTCCCGGCCAGCCCGACACATTTTCTTATCCTGATTTCTTCGATTACCGGGCGCAAAACCGCACGTTTGAAAGCCTGGCGACGTATCGTGATGCTTCTTTTAACCTGACCGGCGTGGGGCAACCGCGGCACTTGGACGGGCAAGTAGTCTCCGCAGATTTTTTTTCCGTGCTGGGAGTAAAGCCGACGCTGGGGCGAGATTTCCGCCGGGAGGAAGAGCAGGCCGGACGTTGGGCGGTGGTTCTGAGCCGCCAGCTCTGGCAATCGCAATTCGGCTCCGATCCCAACATCATCGGCCGAACCATCACCCTCGATAATCGCTCCTACACGGTCATTGGAGTGGCGCCGGCAGGCTTCGAATTTCCCGTCGAATACCCTGCTCCCCAGTTGTGGGGAAGCATGGCCCGGGACGCCGACCCCGGCGGCGGCACGCCGGCTACAGCGCCGGAAAATCGCGGCGCCCATTTCCTGAGCGTGATTGGCCGGCTGAAGCCCGGTGTGACTCTGGCCCAGGCTCATGCCGACACCGACCTGATTGCCCGGCGCCTGGCGCACAAATATCCCGAGTCCAACACGCGGCGCACTGTCACCGTGCTCATTCCCGAACTTCAGAAGTTGGTAGGAAATGTGCGTCCGGCCTTGCTGGTGCTTCTGGCCGCTGTGGGATTCGTGCTCTTGATCGCCTGCGCCAACGTCGCCAACCTCCTGCTGGCCCATGCCAGCAAGCGGCAGCGGGAGATCACCGTACGGGTGGCGTTGGGAGCACCTCGCCGGCGCCTGGTCCGGCAACTCTTGACTGAGAGCCAGTTGCTCGGCGTAGTGGGAGGTGGGCTGGGGCTGGGTCTGGCAAACTGGATCCTGGTTGCCATTGTTCATTTTGAAAGCGGAAACATCCCGCGCCTCGAGCAGGTCGGATTGAATTTGCCGGTGCTGGCATTCACCGCGCTTGTCTCCATAGCCGCCAGCCTGCTCTTTGGACTCGCGCCCGCATGGCAAACCGCCGGCAGCGACCTGGCTCAGACCTTACGAGAAGGCGGGCGTGGTACGGCCGGGGCTGCGTATTCCAACCGGCTGCGGAGCGGCCTGGTCATCGCTGAAACGGCAATCGGGGTGGTGCTGCTGGTGGGCGCCGGCCTGCTGTTGCGCAGCTTCCAACAACTGATCCGGGTGGAACCCCACTTTAACCCTCATCACCTGCTGGCCCTCAATATCAATCTGCCGTCTTCGCGTTATAACGACCAGCAAGTGGTCAGATTTTATGACCAACTGCTGCCCAGGTTGCGCGCCCTTCCGGGGGTGAATGAGGCGAGCGCCGCCTGGCCGCTGCCCTTCAGCGACAACGATGCAACCATCTCCTTCGAAATCCAAGGCCGTCCTTCGCCTGCCGGTCAGCACCCCTTTGCCTCGCTGGCCGTCGTCAGCCCCGCCTACTTCCACACTCTGGGCATCGCGCTTCTCAGCGGACGCGAGTTCAACTTGCGCGACGAGGCGAAATCCCTGCCTGTGGTCATCGTCAGCCAGAGCTTCGCCCGCCAGTATTTTCCTAACCAGGACCCCATAGGCCAGCACATGCGGCCGGGCATAGGAGACGAAAAGGCGCCCATGCGCGAGATCGTGGGCGTAGTGGCCGATATAAAGCAGGGCAGCCTGAGCGACGATTTCGCTCCCCGTTACTACCTGCCTTACTCGCAGGGAATGTTTGGCCCGCAGCCCAGTATCGTGTTGCGCTCTGCTGGAAATCCAGTCGCACAGCTCGGCGCCGTGAGCAAGGTAATTCATGGCATGGACAAGGAATTGGCTGTCTTCAACGTTCATACCATGGACGAAATGATGTCCAACTCCGCCAGCCAGCCGCGCTTCAACGCGTTTCTGTTGTCGCTGTTTGCCGCTGTGGCCCTGCTGCTAACCGCCATCGGACTCTACGGGGTAATGGCTTATTCGGTAGTTCAGAAAACGCACGAAATAGGCATCCGGATGGCGCTGGGGGCCGATTCGGCTGAGTTGCTGCGCATGGTGCTGAGGCGGACCGTGGTGCTGGTTGTGGCTGGGCTGGCGGTTGGAATCACAATCGCGCTGGGCGTCACGCGGTTCCTGGCCAGCATGCTGTTTACGGTGCATACCCTGGATTGGCCGACCTACGCTGCTGTGGTTGCGATTTTATTGGGAGTCGGGCCGCTGGCCGGTTATGTGCCGGCGCGGCGGGCGAGCCGGGTGGATCCCATGGTGGCGCTGCGGTACGAGTGAACGCGGTAGAAGTGCACGCGAGATCCTTCGGGACTGAAAGTCCCTCAGGACGACGCCAAAAGTTGCAAGGTGAGGAGCTGATCAATGATTCAGTTGCGAAATATCGAACGCACATACAAAACCGGGCCGGGCGTAACTTATGTGCTGCGGCGCATCAATGTGGACATCCATCCCGGCGAGTTCGTCACTATCATGGGCCCCTCGGGGGCAGGGAAGACCACGCTGCTCAGCATTCTGGGCATGCTGGATGATTCCTGGGCAGGCGAGTACTACTTCCTCGATCATGCCGTGCACAAGCTGGACCGAAAAAAAAGGGCGGAGCTGAACCGGCAGTACATCGGCTTCGTTTTCCAGAGCTACCACCTGCTGGATAACCTGACGGTCTACGAAAACCTGGACGTGCCGCTTTCCTATCGCAACATCTCGCGGCACCAGCGCGCCTCCATGGTGGCCGAGGCCCTGGATCGCTTTCAGATAGTGGGCAAGAAGGACCTGTATCCCAGCCAGCTCTCCGGCGGGCAGCAGCAACTGGTGGGGGTGGCCAGGGCGGTGGTAGGAAATCCCAAGCTGATCCTGGCCGATGAACCCACGGGCAACCTGCACTCCAGCCAGGCCAAGGAGATCATGGAGCTGTTCAAAAAACTGAACGACCAGGGCACCACCATCGTGCAGGTGACGCATTCCGAGCTGAATGCCTCCTACGG
>DATJFA010000336.1:0-19171 GCA_035496015.1 Terriglobales bacterium
CCCTCCGACGATGACGTGGCGCCCCAGTTAGCCCCCAACGTGGAGTCCGGTAGCGCCTACGTTGCCTCGCTGGTGAATGCTTTGATGGCTAGCCCCTCCTGGAAAGACTCGGCCTTCTTTCTCTCGTTCGATGAAGCTGGAGGCTTTTACGATCACGTCGCGCCCCAGCCGGCGGTCAGTCCGGACGGCATTCCGCCTTCGGATCTGGTCAGCAGCCCCGCTCTCGATATTTGCGCTCCTGGCAACGGCGCGGGCGGCTACACCTGCGACTTCACTCTCACTGGCTATCGAGTTCCTTTGATTGTGATTTCGCCCTATGCCAGGAAACACTATGTTTCCCACACCGTGGCCGACTACACGGCAATGCTGAAATTCATCGAGACGCGTTTTAACCTGCCCAGCTTAACCGCCAGGGACGCAGCGCAGATGGATATGACCGAGTTCTTTGATTTCGTCAACGACCCGTGGGCCACGCCGCCCACTCCTCCTGCGCAGCCCACTAATGGGCCATGCTACCTGGATCATCTGCCTTAAGAATTGACGAAGCAGGATTGATGTTTGCCTTGCTGGGGATACTCGGGAATCAGAAGTCGGCAAGGGTCAGTAGCGAGGAGTGCGGAGTGAAGTGGCGGGGCACAGACCCGCCTCCGAAGGACCACTCACTCCCGCCGGGTGGCGCCTCCGGCAGGGGCGGATGGAAGCAACTATGAGGATGAGGGTTGGACAACATCCGCGGGCTGGTTTCGCGACCGCTTCAACTTCGGGCAAGGCGCGGGAAATTTCCATCCCGGCACTTCCCCAGTGCGCTCCAGGCTGTCGGCGAACTTGCGTAACTCTCGAGCCACGGGTTTGGGACCGTACTCGGTTACGGCTAGCTTCACGGTGACCGCCACTCCGTCCAGCGAGTCATTGGCGTTCAGCTGCCGCAGCAACCAATGCTTGATTGACAATGCCACTTGCGCAACCTCCTGGCTTGAGTAAACGTCTACATCGGTGTCCGGCTCCTCGTCCGGAAAGACGCTCTAAGTTAATGCAGCCGCGAGGCTTCGCGCAAGCGAAAAGGCAAAACGATGGAGTTTGATTTCGCTCGCGGAGCCCGGTGAGACACAAGTAGCCCATTCTGAGAACCTGGGTACTCATAGTCGGCACGGGGTTCTAGCGCTGAAGAGAAGCGTTTGATTAAAAGCAGAGAGAGTTGCAGGACTTATAAAAGCCCATTGATGGCGTGCTTCTTGCAGCAGGAATTTAGCTTGGGTTACCGATGGGAACTCTTCACATCCTGCCTCTTGAGCTCCTCCTGCATGCAGGGAAGTTTTTCATTTTGCTGGTGAGCAGCGCTCTGGCCATGCTGGCTTTGGGCTTGCGCCTGCGCCAGACCATGGTGGTCCCCGCCGGTTTTTCTACTTCTCTCCCCGACCTTTTGAAGACGCGCCGGGTGCCGCACGATGAGGTTATCGCGGAATTTCTGAGGAACGAGTTCTACCACTCTGATTTTGACGAGGTGCGGAAGGAGTACGCCTCCATCGTGCTCAACGCCAACCTGCAGGATGACCGCGAAAACCTGCGCCGACGCCAGCTGTTGTTTCGCAAGCGTGGCGGGCTGTGGCGGGAACTGCCGTCGGACACTGCATGGTGGGAAGTATCCATCAGCCCCCGTATTTTGGGCCGGGTGCGGGTTTTTCCGCGCGCGGACTGGCGCCGCTACTCGCAGCGTGGTTTCTCGCTTCCGCAGTTTGCCGGCCGCATCGCCGACGGGCTGGTCCAGCCGGCGCCCGATTCCTTTTTGTCGGAGCTGAGCATGCTGCAGCGCCAGCTGGCCAAGGGGAACGTCGGCGGCAGCGTGCTATTGATTGGAATTGATGAGGATAAGGCGCTGACCATCATTGAGGGCAATCACCGCATGGTGGCGGCGGCCCTGATGCCTTCGCCGCCGCTGCAGGCTTTCCGTTTTTATTGCGGCTTCTCGCCCCGCATGTCTCATTGCTGCTGGTACCAGAGCAGCATGACTAACCTGCTGCACTACGCCGGCAACGTGTTGCGTGACCTGAGCCAGTTCCGGCACTCCGACCTGGCCCGCATTTTTCCCCGCCGCCGCCCGGCAGCTGACGCTTCTGTTGCCATGGCGGCCGAAGCTACCTTGCACATCTCGGGAACCAGTTTGCAGATTCGCGAAGGCGAGGTCACCGTGAAGCAGGAGCCACGAGATCCTGCCGCCTGAAGACATTCCTACAATCGTTGTTTGAGCTCCTCGTAAGCCTTTTCGCCAGCGCGCCGCCCAATTTCACGCGCCTTCTCCCTCCCGTACTCATCGGCGCGCTCCGCTAACTCTCGGCGAAATTCTTCCCCACTGGCGGGGGCAAGCAGCAGGCCGATGATGTACCCCAATCCGAGTCCAAGCAGGAAGCGCATGGCAATCCTCCGTACCTAAGAGGATGCGGAGGAAAGGGAGTGGTTTGCCGCGGTGGGCCGCTGTTCACCTTTCAAGCAGCGCATCCAGGGTGGGGAAAAAACCGGGATAGGAAATGTCCACCACACCGGCATTGCGGATTTGCACGGGGCTGGCGGCGCGCAGGGCGGCTACGGCGCTGGCCATCGCAATGCGATGGTCGCCGAAGGAATCCAGCTCGGCGCCGTGCAGGGACTGACGCCCGGGAATAAGCAGCCCGTCGTCGCAAACCTGCACCTGCGCTCCCATGGCGCGCAGGTTTTCGGCCATGGCGGCGATGCGGTCCGATTCCTTTACCCGCAGCTCGCGCGCATCGCGGATTTCTATTCCCTCTTCGGTATAGGGAGCGATGGCGGCCAGTACCGGCAACTCGTCAATCATCGCCGCCGCCTGTGCTCCCGCAATCCGAGTTCCGCGCAGGGGTCCTCCGTGGCGGACCTGCACTGTGCCCGCCAGCTCGCCATGATGCTCCTCGATTTTCAGCACCGTGACGCGCACGCCCATGGCGATGAGCACATCCAGAATGGCGGCACGGGTCGGATTCAGCAGCAGTTCGTCCACCACCAGGTTGGACTCGGGAAAGATGGCGGCGGCACAGAGAAAAAAAGCGGCGCTGGAGATGTCGCCGGGAATGCTGGCGCGGATAGCGCGCAGCTTCTGGCCGCCCCTGATCGAGCAGCGATTTCCGCCGCGGCTCACGCGCGCTCCGAAAGTCTGCAGGGCCAGCTCGCCGTGGTCGCGCGTGGGCACCGGTTCCTCCACCACAGTTTCACCTTCCGCCAGCAGGCCGGCAAACAGAAGAGCGGATTTTACCTGTGCGCTGGCGACCGGCATTTGGTATTCGACGGCATGCAGCCGTGCTCCCCTGATACGCAAGGGCGGGCGGCAGCCCTCGCCCGCCGTAATGGCGGCGCCCATTTTCTCCAGTGGGGCCATTATGCGCTGCATGGGGCGGCGTGAAAGCGATTCATCGCCCACCAGCACGCTGGCAAAATTCTGTCCGGCCAAAATGCCGGCCAGCATGCGCATGCTGGAACCGGAGTTGCCGCAATCCAGCTCCTGCTGAGGCGCCGCCAGCTCCGGCCCCATCCCCTGCAGGCGGACGGTGCCCTCCTGGCGCTCGATCGCGCATCCCAGCGCGCGCAAACAGGCCAGGGTGCTGGCACAATCGGCTCCGCTGGAAAAATTCTCCAGCTCGGTCACACCCTCGGCCAGCGCGCCCAGCATGGCGTAGCGGTGAGAAATGGATTTATCGCCGGGAAGGCGCAGGCTGCCGGCCAGATTTTTAGCGGGCTGCACGGTGACCGCTGACGTGGATGTGCTCAAGTTTTGCAAGTGAATTCCGGCCGCGAGTTGCTCGCCTAAAAACAATTTTTTGCGCAGCTCTGCCGCGGCCTGAGACAACTGTCGCTTGTGGCTGCCATCTGAGTCAATAGCGCACGTGAACGTCAGTGCTCTTAAGAGCGGTAGTTCCAAGGTCTTCAGGTCCCCTGCCTAAGTCTGGAAGCCCTCAAAAAATCCGCCCTTCGTATGCGAGGTTGGGATGTTGTTTTTGCGGGATAAACTTTCCATTGTGATGTTTCTTGTCATCTTTGCCTTGGCGCCCTGTTGGGCTCAAATCGGCAGCGTCCAGGATTCGGGCCTTGCGGGTAGCACTCAATTGCCGGGAACTTTCCCGCAAAAGGGTCCTGACATGAAGCCAGGGAGCGGTACGGGCATGATCATGGGGTCGGTTCGAACATTGGACGACAATCCAGTGGCCAATGCACGCGTTGAGGTGAGCTCCCAGGCTGCGGGGCAGCGCATGGTGACCGAATATACCTCTCAGGATGGCAGCTTTAGTGTCGCAGGCCTGTCCAGTGGAGGTTATGAAGTGCGGGCCGAATCAGGAGTACTCGAAGCCAGCACCCAGGTGCAGGTCGGCGATGGCCAAATCTGGGTTAACCTGCGCATGCCGAATTCCGCCGCCCAGCGACGCGACGGCCACGCGCCCACGGTTTCAGTGCAGCAGCTGCGTGTGCCTGAAAAAGCAGCGTCATTTCTGGCCAAGGCCCACGAGGCAATGGACAAGCGCAAACTCGACGAGGCCACAAACTATGTCTCCAAGGCGCTGGCGTCGTATCCCGAGTACGCCCAGGCTTTGACCCTGCGCGCGATTCTGGAAATGCAACAGGAGAAGTATGATCAAGCGGCGGCGGACGCTAATCATGCCATTCAGGACGACTCTAATTACGGTACCGCCTACCTGGTGATGGGCGCCGTTCTTAACTGCCAGAAAAAATTCGAAGATGCCTTGCGTCCTCTGCAGCGGGCGGAATTGCTGCTGCCTAATGCCTGGCAGGGTTACTTCGAATCCAGCAAAGCCTTGCTGCAACTGGACAGGTTTCAGCAGGCGCTGCAGCAAGCAGATAAGGCGCTGGCCCTGAACGATGCCGGCGCTCACCCTGAGTTTCACCTGCTGAAGGGATATGCCTATATCGGGTTGCGCACCTACGGCGCTGCGGTGACAGAACTGGAGCAGTACGTCAGCCATTTTCCCGACGGTCGTGACGCCGCGCGCGTGCGCTCTGACCTGGAGAAGATTCGGCCGCTGGCGGCCGCGGCTGTGGCGCGTTAATTACGCACGCGAGTAGCTGCCGCTGGCCACTTCCTTCAGCATCTCCGGTGGAACTTCCCGCAGGCGCACTTGAAACTGGAACATGGGTGTCTCCGGACCGCGGCCCCAGCGGTTCACTTCCCAATGAGCCCGCAGAAAGCGGACCTCCGGGTGTTGCCCCAGGTCTAGCAACAGTGGGTGGTCGCCGCGATAGAACTTCTGCGGGAAAGAGGTCAAAGCCTTCTGTCCCCAGGTGTTCCCGTCAGCTGAACCGAAAATGCTTACGTCGAGCGCCTGCTGCTCCAGGATGCGGGTAATGTTCAATTCCAGGAGAAAAACGCGGTTAGCTGCCGCGCCGACCTCAACTACTGGACCGTCTCCCTTGGCTGTTACCGTGGTCGCTTCTGGCACCAGAAATGTATCCACCATGGCGGGCATTGTAGCAAAGCTGCCCGCAAGCGCACCCCGACCAGGTCCTCTGTTGAGGTCTGAGGAAAGAGCCCGCAAAGCTCAGCTTTGTACCGGAGCCTCCGGCATGGGCTCGGCATAGAGGGCGTCAATCTGCTCGCGATAGCGCTCTTCCACCTGGCGGCGGCGCAGCTTCATGCTGGCGGTGAGCAGGCCATTGGCAACGGAAAACTCTTCCGCGACCAGCAGAAATTTTTTGAGCTGCTCGTAGCGGGCCAGCTTCTGATTGATTTCCGCAATCACGCCTTCATAGAGCCCGCGCACGGCCGCGTCGGCCACGAGTTCCTCGCGCGAGGCAAAGCGCACGCCATTGTTGCGCGCCCAGGGCTCCAGCATGCGGAAGTCGGGCGCTATGATGGCGGCGGGGAACTTGCGGCGGTCGCCCAGGACCACAGCCTCAGCCACCCAGGGGCTCATCTGCAACCCCTTTTCAATGGGCTGCGGCGTGATGAACTTGCCGCCTGAGGTCTTGAGCAGGTCCTTCTTGCGGTCGGTGACGCTGAGGAAACCCTCGCTGTCGAGATGGCCGATGTCACCGGTGTGAAACCAGCCATTCTCCAGTGCCTGGCTGGTCTGCTCAGGCAAGTTCCAATAGCCCTGGAACACGGAGGGGCCGCGCACCAGGATCTCACCATCTTCTGCGATTCTTACTTCAAGATTGGATAGGGGGACGCCAACCGTGCCCAGCTTGTGGTGGGCGGGAGTGTTGACGGCGATAACCGGAGAGGTTTCGGTAAGGCCGTAGCCTTCGTCAATGCGGATGCCGATGTCGGCGAACCACTCGCCCATTTGCCGAGCCAGCGGAGCGCCCCCGGAAAAAAGAATACGCACGCGGCCTCCCATGCCCTGGCGCACCTTGGAAAAGACGAGCTTGTCGGCCAGCCGCCAGGAAAGGGAAGTGGGGCGCTTCTGCTCCAGGGTTTCGCCGCGGTGAGCATGTCCCGCCTTCATCGCCCAGTTGTAAAGCGCGCGCCTGAGGCCGCTTTGCACCTTGAGCTGGACCTGGGCATACATCTTTTCGTACACCCGCGGAACGCCGACAAAAATGGTGGGGCGTACCTCCTGCAGAGCAGCCGGAAGCTGGTCAATGACAGGGCAGTAGGCGATGGTAACGCCCTGGTAGAACCAGGCGTAATCCACGTGGCGGGCGGTTACGTGCGCCAGGGGCAGAAAGGAGATCCCGATATCGCCTTCGGCCATGGGAAGCTGCTGCAGGGCGGCAGCCAGGTTCGACGCCAGGTTGCCGTGCGTGAGCATGGCGCCTTTGGGAACGCCGGTGGTCCCGGAAGTGTAGATGATAGTCGCCAGGTCGGCAGGCCCTATGCCGCGGGTGCGGGCGTCGAATTCGGAGTCGCGTCCGGTGGGGCCTCCCTGCATCAAGCGGTGCATGGGGACGGCCTCCGGCGTGTCTGCCTCATCCATGATCACCGCCTTCTCGACCTTGGTCTGATCCCTGGTGGCGAGGAACTTCTGCAGTTGCGAAACGGTGGATAGAAAGAGTACGCGCGCGCCGGAATCTCTGAGGATGTAGGCGGTCTGCTCCGGAGTCAGAGTGCCGTAAATCGGCACTACAACGCCGCCCAGCGCCTGAGTGGCGAAGTCGGCCACCGCCCACTCCCGCCGGTTCTCGCTCAGAATGGCGACGCGGTCGCCCTTGCGGATGCCCCACTTCTCCAGGGAACGGGCCACGCCTGCCACGTCGTGGTAGAGCTCATGAGAGCCAACGGTAAGCCACTTCCCGGATTGCTTGTACATCATCACGCGGTCAAAATTTCGCTCCACCGCGGTATAGAAGACTTCGTTGATCGTGTTCGGGCTCATGCGACTGGAAAACCGCAACGTTGCAGGCCGCTGACCTGGCGGCGACCCTCAGACGCCCGATCCGAAAGAAAAAACCGTAACCAGGATCGGCCATGCACTTCTAATTGTTGCGCTGCCGCGACTTTACTGGCAACCGTGGCGGCAGGCAAGTGGTGGCGACAAGATTGACCGCGTCCCCTTTTGGGAATAGGCTTAGAGCCCGCAATGCGAGAGGAACACTATGCGCAACAAGCTGTTAAGAACAGCGTTGATGCTTTTATTGTGCTGCAGCCTGGGGGCGCCTCTGTTGTCTCAGAGTGCCTGGGCAGCCGATAAAAAAGGTTCTGCCAAAACCGAGCCGCCGATGAAATTGAAAGTGGGCGACACGGCCCCCAACTTCACGCTGCTGGCCTTTGACGGGCACGATTTGAAAAAGATTTCGCTCAGCGACTATCGCGGCAAGAAGGACGTGGTACTGGCCTTTTACGTTTTTGCCTTTACCGGAGGTTGAACCCAGGAAATGAAGGCCTTCCAGGCGAATTTGAGCAAACTGGAAGGCGCCAACACCCAGGTTCTGGGTGTCAGCATGGACAGCCCCTTCTCCAACTTTGCCTTCGCGCAGCAAGCCGGCGTGACCTTTCCTCTGCTGGGGGACTGGGGCGGCAAGGTAACCCGCGAGTACGGCTTGGCGGACACATTCGACATCAAAGGTGTTCCCATGGAGTCGGCGCGCCGCGCCACTTTCCTGATTGACAAGTCGGGGAAGATTACTCACGAGCAGGTGGACGACGAAGCTGTGGACCCGACCAAGACCATTGATGCCTGCGTGCGCCCCAAGATGAAGGGCTGAAAGGGCGACACCTGGCGCTCGGAAGCCACGCGTCAGCGAAACGCTTTGCAAAAATACGGCCAGGTTTCAAGTTTTTACAGGTTTCAAAGTTTCGTTCGGTTTGACCGCCGGCGCAGACGGTTGTTATCATTACTTCGCGGGGTGGAGCAGTCTGGTAGCTCGTTGGGCTCATAACCCAAAGGTCGGTGGTTCAAATCCACCCCCCGCAACCGGGGCTGTGACGGTAAACCGTTGCAGCCCCTCCACTTTTCAGCCCTTCGAAGCTCCGCGCCAAAGTTCATTTTTTCCCAACTAGGGCACATTAGGGCGCAAAATTCCGCTCCCTACATGCGATGGTTGCTGGCCGGTTTCATCTTCTCCAGCAGTTCCTCCTCGACCGGCGCGAGGGAGGTTGCCGAGCTTCTCAGCTACCGCTTGGTGATCATCGCTTTCAGCGTGGGTGTAGATGCCGAGGGTGATCTCCTCGCCATCCACGTGTCCCAGCCGATCTTGACGGACTTTGAGCGGAGTGCGCTCGACGTCCATCAGAGTGGCATTACCGTGGCGGAAGGCGTGCAGACCGACGCCCTCAACTCCCTGCTTGATGCCTAGTTGCTGCAACAGGGGTTTGAGCTTGTCTTTCACCACCTGGTCCCCGATCCACGGCGTTCCGTTTTTGCTGCGGAAGACCGCTCCGAGAGCAGCATAAAGTTCTCGGGCCAGAGCGCGTTTGCCGGTCTCGTATTTAGGCCAAAGCCTGGGGCAATGTGTCGAAAAACCTTTCGAGCCCCCGTTCTCAAGCTGTTGGCACGGTTGATGGGGTAGCCCTCCTTGATGCTGTGCCTCAATCACAAGTTTTCCAACCTCTGTTCCATTGCTACGAATTCTGACCCTTCAGACTCTCGCGACAAAAATGGGGGGTATAATTCCGCGCAGATTTATGTCCCTTTCTGCTGGCACTAGGCTCGGGCCATATGAGGTTCAGGCGCCCGCCGGCGCGGGTGGAATGGGAGAGGTGTACAAAGCGCTTGACACCCGGCTCGACCGCCCCGTAGCCCTCAAGGTGTTAGCAAGCGAAATGGCCGCTAACCCGGAGTCGCGCCAACGCCTTGAGCGTGAGGCTCGCAGCATTTCCAAGCTTTCGCATCCGCATATCTGCACGCTGTACGACGTCGGCCAGCAGGACGAGGTCGTTTACCTAGTGATGGAGTACCTGGAAGGGGAGACACTGGAGCGGCGCTTGCAGCGAGGCCCGTTGCCGATCGCCCCGGCGCTGCGGCATGCTGTCGAAATCGCCGACGCCCTGGAAAAGGCCCAACACCTCGGCATCACCCACCGCGATCTCAAGCCCAGCAACATCATGCTTACTAAATCTGGCGTGAAGTTGCTTGATTTTGGTCTAGCCAAATTCAAGTCTGAGGCGGCTCCGATTGCGATTGCTCTGACGGAAATGACGACTGAGACTCGGAAGCTGACCGCGGAGGGCATGCTGGTGGGCACTCTTCAATATATGGCACCGGAGCAACTGGAAGCCAAAGAAGCCGATGCCCGAGCCGACATTTTTGCCTTCGGGGCGGTTCTCTACGAGATGGTTACGGGGCGTCCCGCCTTCACCGGCAAGAGCAAGGCTAGCCTGATTGCTGCCATTCTCTCCTCGGAACCGCCAGCTATTTCATCCCTCCAACCTGTGAGTCCCCCGGCCCTGGACCGAATCGTGCAGATGTGCCTGGGTAAAAACCCAGAAGATCGTTGGCAGACGGCGCACGACGTGAAGGCGCAGCTGCAGTGGCTCCTGGACGCAGGTTCGCAAGCCAGCACACCACCTCCGGTGTTGAGACAGCGAGAAACAATGGGAACGTTCGCTTGGAAGGTAGCTGCAGTGCTGGCTTTTTTCTTGGTCCTTACAACCGTCGCTTACATCCGCGTGTCCGGCAACAAGGCCAATCCCCTTGTTACCTTTATCCCTCCCCCAGAGAAAACCACATTTGAGTTCATAGGCGATAATGCCGGCCCCCCGGTCATCTCGCCGGATGGACGGTTTCTGTCCTTCGTTGGTACTAAAGAAGGCAAAAGCCAGCTCTGGCTACGTGCTCTGGATTCTGAGAATGCGCAACCTCTGGCTGAGACCGAGGGTGCGATGTTTCCCTTCTGGTCCCCCGACAGCCACTCCATCGGTTTCTTTGCCGGCGGCAAATTGAAGCGAATTGATATCAGCGGTGGCTCTCTCTATTCGCTCTGCGACGCACCCTTTGGCCGCGGAGGGACCTGGAACAATGATGGAGTGATCGTTTTTTCTCCCGACTTGCGGACGGGGCTCTCCCGGGTCTCCGCCTCAGGCGGCAACCCGGTTGCAATCACGAAAGTGGACACATCCAAGCACACCACTCATCGCTGGCCCTACTTCCTGTCGGATGACAAGCACTTCCTATATCTCGCGGCCAACCATGCTTCTCCTAAGAGTGATAGCACCGCAATCTATTTAGGCTCTCTAGACGGGAAAGAGGGCCGGCTGCTGCTGCCATCAATTGATAACGCAGCCTATGCGTCAGGATATTTGTTCTTCGTGCGTGAGGATACACTGATGGCGCAGCGCTTCAGCCCCAGCAGGGAAAAGCTCCTGGGCGAAGCTGTCCCGGTTGCCAGAAATGTGCTGAACGACATTAGCACGTGGGCGGCGGTATTTAGCGTTTCCGAAGGACTGCTCGCTTATCAAGCAACGGCAGCCATCGGAACAAAGCTGACTTGGCTGGATCGCTCCGGGAAACAGCTTGGAACGCTCGGTGATCGGGAACGATACTCTGAGATCCGGATCTCACCGCACGCCGACCGGGTGGCGGTGACGCTAGGCTTCCCGGAAGACATTTGGATTTATGACGTGCCCCGTGGCATCAAGACGCGCTTCACCTTCAATCCCGCGCGAGAAGGGGTACCGGTCTGGTCACCGGATGGCTCGCAGATTGTGTTCACCTCCGAAAAGGCGGGGCACCCCGACCTTTATCTCAAGGCAGGGAATGGGACCGGTACGGAAGAGCCCTTGCTGCAATCTGACCAGAGTAAGCTGGCACAAGATTGGTCTCCAGATGGCCGGTTTATCATTTACGCGCAACAAGTCCTAGGTCACCACCCCGACTTGTGGGTATTGCCTCTTTTTGGTGAGCGCAAACCATTCCCGGTGCTGCAGTCGGCTTTTGCCGAATTTGCGGGCACCTTCTCTCCGGACGGTCGATGGGTGGCCTACGACTCAGAGGAATCAGGAACCGACGAGGTTTATGTCGTCCCATTCAAAGTTGGCGCGAAGGCAGACACAAGTGCCTCTACAGGGGGAAAGTGGCAAGTTTCCACTGCTGGAGGACAGGAGCCAATCTGGCGTCAGGACGGGAAAGAGCTACTGTACCTGGACCCGCAAGGGCGCCTCATGTCAGTGCAAGTCGCGATAAAAGGTGCGGAGTTCCGGGTGGGAAAGGTGACCCCCTTATTCAAGCTTCCGCCCAACACCGGGTTTGATGCCACTGCAGACGGACAACGATTCTTGGTCAAAGAACTAGGCGAGGAGTACTCGGCTCCCATTACATTGCTCGTGAACTGGAAAGCAAAACTGCGCCAATAGCACCAAACTCCTGAGCAAAACTCGACGACTACTTCGCACTCATTGTTGGCGAAAGGATAAAATCATTCGCCAGAGGCGATGTTCATGCTAATGACGAAGCTCCTATGCGCTGTACTGCTCACACTGCCAACAGCAGGAGATTGGGCGCGCGGAAGCGGTAGTCCTGATAACTGCTAAGCGCCATCGCACTATTGATGTCAGACCCACCCAGCGTCTGCTGGAAATAGAAGGGAACTACGCTGGTTCCCGAGGTGAAGGATTCCGCGAGTAAAAACCGCACCCCCACCGAGCCGTTCAGATTGGGCGTACGCGGAATTTCGGGGCATTTTTCTGTTCCCGGCGCGCAGGAGTCGGGACCGACTCCTTGCGCACTCCTCGTCGCCGTCTGTTGGTAACTGCATATGTAGAACGTGTGATTCAGATCCACCGTCCAGCGGAGGAAAGAGTAATGGGAGTCGGCAGGAGCAACGAGTTGCTGGAACTTGCCTGCGTAATTCAACTCGAAGTGGTCGCCGATCACGGGGTTGATGCGAACGTCCTCACCTGCCTGGAAGAAACCAGGTTGGGTGGCCAGGCCGGGCGCACTGGGGCTGGACCTGAGCGCCGGCGGTATCAGGATTGCTCAGCCCGGCGCTGATGCCGTCAATCCTTGAATCTACCGCCTGCAGCGAGCCCAACATGTGGTCAAATGAGCGGTTTTCGAGCATGAGAACGACTATGCGCTTAAGCTGATCCAGTCCAGTCGCCATAGGGTCTTTACTCGCTCCAGGAGATCAATTCTCTTTCGTGCCTGACGTTCCGAACCATCCAGAAAACCGGAAGCGCTTGCGCCGGCCGCGCCCAGGCGGTTCTAAACGGCCACCGCTGCTGCTTTGGTTAACGCAGTCTGGATCTGCGCCACACAGCTGGCATCCACGATGGTGGTTGACGAGATACCGTTTTCATTCTGAAACTCGGCCAAGGCCGCCAGCGTGTGCTGGCCGGCAACCCCATCAATGCCTCCCGGATCAAAGCCCAGATAGGTCAAATAGAGTTGGGCAGCACGGACGCTCAGGTCGGGAAGGCCGCCGGTGGAATACTTCTGGTATTCGGAGTTCAGCCGGATGTCATACCGGTTGATGGCATAGTTCGGCCCGTTATAACCGCGCGCAAACGACGCCCAATCGTGAGCCTGAAGCGATGCGGCAAGTCCCGTGCGGCGGAGAAAAGCTGCCATGGCTGACAACTGTCGGTCTTCCGAATCCGACATGGCGGCCACCATATCTTCCACGCTTTCGAAGCCTGCACGGGCATAGTTCATGCCCATAATTTGCCCTATCCCCCACGACGCGCTCTGCAGTGCTGCGGCGCGATCTTTGCCGATGGCTCGCGCCAGCCGGTCGTATTGCTGCGCGCCCCTTGGTCCATATCCCCCAGGGCTTGGATCGCTGATATCGCCGTCGTCATATTGTCCGTTGGTCAGCCGGTGAAAAATGTGCCGCTCAAACAGGATTTGTGGACGGCGGTCCGGCAGATACCCGCAGCCGGAGGTCTCAACTGCCAGCACTGTCCAGATCTCGGGCGCATACACGCCGAGGCTGGCCGAGACCTGCGCTAGGCCATCGCTCGACAGCGCCGCAGCGTTGCCCTGAAAGGGAATTGGGGCCATACATCACCTCTGAACATGCCGCGAAAGTGGAAGGGCCCTTCAACTTCGAGATGAAAGCAGCGCCTGGCCCTCGCTATCTGCTGCGGTTCGCCTGCAAGCGGCTATTATCGGTCTAGTCCAGGCTCGCTTGCGCGGAATCTATGGGACAAAAAAACCTTATGCCTGCTGGAAATTGCCGCGAACCCGCAAAACGTTGTGTTCACGTTAGCCGGCCGGACCCTTGTCGCTGTCAGCCGGTTGCGATAGGAGATAGTATTTGCGCCCAGCACACTCTCTGGGCGAATCCTCCGAAATGTCAGGCAGATAGCTGCTTACGACAGCAGACAACAGAATTGAAGCCAAACTGGCAATAAGTAATGGTTGTTCTGCGGGCAGAACGCAGGTTGCGGCGGTTTGCGGTTAACCAACCTGTTTTCTGCTGCTTAAAAGTCTTTTCGGGTGGCATGCAGGCATAGCCAAAACACTTCTTATCCTGCAGTCTCGTTCTGATTCTGTTACGCAGGCTCACAGCCCAGCTCAGGCGGCAATGTCGTTCAGCGTCTCTGGCTTGGCCGGCCCGCGGAAGCGAACCGCCGTCCGGCTGCCGTCGGCCGCTTCAATTTGCAGTCCCGCATGCGCGCCGCTTAGCGTTTCCAGAGTCAGAACGCGAACAGGATCGCTCACGAAATGCGTAAGATGGTCATCGGGTGCCTTGCCCAGAGCGATTGAAATGCGGTCGTGGCCTTCAGAATGTTCCGGAGTGATGCCCTCCAGTTTCAGGTTCTCAGCTTCCACCCCGCTCCTGCCCTGGACCTCCGGAACTTCCAGTGTCACCAGCCACCCCTCGTGCTGGCGGCTGAACCCATCGAGAAACGAGAGCCACTCGCCCCGAGGAATCTCCCGGCCCGGCGCCTTGTTTGAAGTTTCCTGTTTGCGCTCATCCATTTTGTCCACTCCCTATGTTCCAACGAGGCTGGCCGCCGCATTGGATGATTAAAGCCTCATGCCGTCCGCAGTGGGCGCTGCTCGGCGGCGCTGCGTTCCAGCAACTCCCGTACTTCCTGATCGCTGACCTGGGGGAATTCCTCGTACCACTGCCCGACTGCCTGAAAGTGCTCGGGCATGCCCAGGCAGATCACGTGATCTACTTCGCTTTCCGAGCGCAGCTCGGCGCATGTGGAAGCGGCAGCCACAGGCACGGCCACTACAATAGCGCCAGGATCGCGGTCGCGAACCGCCGACACCGCGGCGCGCATGGTTGAGCCGGTCGCCAGTCCATCATCCACCAGGATAGCTGCCTGGCGCCGCAGCGGGAGCGGCGGGCGATTGCCGCGATACTCGCGCTCGCGCCGTTCTACCTCCTGCTCCTCGCGGGCGGCCACCTCGCGAATCACCTCGTCGGGTATATTCAGCGCGTGCACCACATCGGGGTTGAGCACAATTACCCCGCCCGAAGCGATCGCGCCCATGGCCAACTCGGGCTGGCCGGGAGTTCCCAGCTTGCGCACTACAAATACATCCAGGGGCGCATTCAGCGCCTGGGCCACTTCATAGCCGACCACCGCTCCACCGCGGGGCAGGGCCAGCACTACCACGTCCCCGCGCCCGGCAAAGCCCATCAGCTTCGTGGCCAGCGCCCGGCCTGCTTCTGCTCGGTCTCGAAACACCACACCTCCTCGGCCCGCAACTCCGGCGAGTTTGCTTCAGGGCAAGAGTACTCCCGGGAACTGGGATGTGCCCACAGCCGAAAAAGGTTTTCAAGATTTCAATGTTTCACAGTCTTAAAGGAGCTGTGTCTTGCTCAATCGCGCTTGGGCAACAGCGGCCGTAAATGAGCAAGCCCGCGAGGCCAAGTGGAAGAAACACCAGCCCCAGCGGGGCGAAAGACAGTTTCACAACCGGAGTCATAGATCTCTAAGGAGGCGCACGGTCTCGTAGAGACCGCCTGATAGTAGCCCGCCAGTTCACTGGCGGGAAAGGTTGAAAACACCTCAAGTGGTTTCAATCAGGCTCAGTACGCCCTGGCGCTCGCGCGGCCCATCGAACTCCATCAGCACCACCCGCTGCCACGTGCCCAGCACCAGACTTCCCCGCTCCACGGGCAGCGCCACGGAGGTTCCAATCAGGGCGGAAAGAATGTGGTCCGGAACATGCGCCGGATTGTGCGGATGGCGGTAGCGCAGCTTGGGAATCATGGCTTCAAAGGCATCGAGCATGTCCAGGTCGGTGCCGGGGTCGAGGTCGGCAGTGGTCAAGGCGGCCGTAGTGTGCAGGATAGATAAATGGCAGATGCCGCTCTGTTCGGCATACGACTTTTTCAGAAGCCGGTTCACCTCGTCGGTGATGTCAACCACCTCCCGCTTGCGATGCGTCTTCACCAGCAGCTTCTGCATAGACACTAGGATGCGTGCGCGACCATCCAGATGGGTGCACCCATCACCAGGGCAGCCTGGTACCGACGCCGCGTCGCCGGGCTTCCTCCACCACGCGCCGCGCTACCACCACATCATAGATGCCCAGGCCCAGAATGATGGCCAGCAGCCGTTCGTCATCGCGCTGCCGTCCCGGCCGCATGCCCGCGATCACCCGCCCCAACTCTTCCGCCTCGGCCCAGGTGCGAAAGGTGCCCTTCTCGCGCGCCAGGGCCATGGTCGGCAGGTCGTCGGTGAAGCGGCGGTCAAAGTGGGTCACCGCGGCAGCCGGCCAGCTGGCATCCAGGTCTACCACAGAGGCAAACAGGCCGCTGCGCAACCACTCCGCTGTAATGGGAGGTTCGCCGTCCACCCGTGGCCACGTCGTGGTGGTCACGACCACGTCGGCATCGCGCACCGCCAGTTCGGGTGAAGCCACCGCCTTCACTTCCAGGCCGTGCGCCTTGCCTACGTCGTGCCGGAAAGCTTCCACCGCCTCAGTTCGCGGAGCATAAACCAGCACTCGCTTCAGCTTGGGCAAAACCTGCTTCAGCGCTGCGACGTTGGAGCGCGCCTGCACGCCCGCGCCCAGCACGCCCAGGGTTTGCGATTCGGGCCGGGCCAGCGCTCGCGCGGCCACCGCCGTTGCCGCTCCTGTGCGCGCCGCTGTGATCCAGGCGGCGTCCAGGATCGCCTCCGGCAGCCCGCTTTCGGGGTCGGCCATGATAATGAGCCCGTTCAGGGCCGGCAGCCCGCGCTCCTTGTTTTTGGGAAACGCCGCCACCCACTTCATACCGCCCGCCTGCGCCGCCTGCACCCAGGCCGGCATGGCCTGCAGCAAGGTGCCAGGATAGGGATGAATGGTGTGTTTGGGCGGCATCAGCACCCGCCCGTGCGCCTTCTCGGTGAGCGCAAGTGTCACCGCTTCAATAATTTCCGGCAGAGGAGGCGCGACTGCCGCCACCTCATCACGGGTCAAGTAGAGCAGTTCAGGCACTGTGTCAGCCGCAAACGGCATATTCTCCAAAAATGGAGTAATTTCTATACAAAATTGGAGACATGCACCAGAAATAGTGCATATTATCCCGCTTCGATTTATCTGCCCGCGCCCGCGCTGGCCTGCTTGCCGAATTTCTGGGCAAAGAAGTCGCCGCGGTTCCACACCGGCGCTTGCGCCTGCTCTGCCACGTCGTAGCCGATCAGAAAATTCAGCCGCGTGCACTGGGCGGCTGAATCGTAATAGAACGGCTGGTTCATGTTGTCTTTGGGCGTGTGGTAGAGAGTGGTCATCCATGTCTTGATGATTTTTTCGCCGTTCAGCTTGGGATCGGAGCTCTGCAGGCCGTCCGTAACGTCCACCGCCGGAATGTCCTGGCGCACGAACGAATACTGATCGCTGCGAATGAAGAACACCTCTTCGGGCATGGGATCGGGACTGATCTGGTAACCCATCATCTTGGCCGCCTGCTGCACATCCGCATTCAGCGAGGAGTGTTCCACCCCCAGCGGCACAATGTCCTTCAGCGGATAGAGCAGGCCGGGCGCGCTATCAATGTTGACGTCGCTCACGATGTCCTGCTTGGGCACGGTAGGATTGTTGGCGAAGTAATCGGAGCCCAGCAGACCTTTCTCTTCGCCGGTCACAAACGCGAACAGCACGGAGCGGCGCGGCGGACGCGGGAGGCTGGTGAAGGCGCGCGCCACTTCCAGCAGGGCCGCGACGCCGGAAGCATTGTCAAAAGCGCCGTGGCAGATATTGTCGCCGTCCGCCGGAGTGCAGCGCCCCAGATGGTCCACGTGCGCGGTGTAGACCACGTACTGATCGCGCAGCTTGGGATCGGAGCCGCGCAGCACGCCAAGAATGTTGGAGCTCTCGACATCGGCATGCTTGCTGACCATGTGCTGCTTCACTGTCACCGGCAGAGGAAACGCCTGCGGCTCGCTGGCCTTGGCAGCAGCGAAAACCTGGTCGAGCGTTTTGGGAGCTCCGGCGAAGAGCGCTTCCGCCCCGCTCTGGCTCAGCAGTCCTGCCGCCTTCAGTTGCGGAAACACGTCGTGAGGATTTCCCTTTTCATCCACCCAGCGCAAGGCACCGGAACGAATTTGTGGGGTGATCCACTGCCAGGGATAGCGCTTCTGGTCTTCCGGCGACAACAGGGCCAGCATGCCAACCGCACCGTGAGCCACGGCATTTTCCGCTTTGACAATGCCATCAGAATAATAAGCTCGCTCGGTGGAAGGAAAGCTGGCGGGCGCTCCATACAGAGTCACAACGATCTTGCCGCGTGTGTCCGCGCCGGCATAGTCATCGTAGTGGCGCTCCGGCGCGCTCACTCCATAACCGACAAAAACCACGGGCGCATCCATGTTCACATCGGTAAAAGACACGGCGCCGGAAGTTTCGTAATCGTCCCCTTCCTTGAGCGCCTGCTCCTTACCATCGCGCACCAGTATCAGTGAACTCTCGCCGCTCATCAGCTTGGAGCCGCGAAACTTCACCGGCTGGAACCAGGTGCCGTTCACGCCCGCGGGCTGCAGGCCCATGGCTTCCATTTCCGAAGCCACGTATTTAGCGGCAATCTGGTAGCCGCGCGTGCCTGTACCACGGCCTTCCAGCAGGTCATCGCTGAGGAAGCGCATGTGGGCGCGAATGCCATCCGGCCGCACCTGCTTCATGGCTTGTTCGGCGGCAGCGCGATCAGCGGGAGTGAACTGCTGAGCCGCGGCCAACGATGCAGCCGCGAAAGCAAAAAATGCGAAAAATGTAATTTTCATAATCGCCCGGAGAGAAGATTTTCTGCGAACGCAGAGTATGCGGCGTGGAGAGTGGTTGTCAACTGACCCAGCGCCAGCCAGATTTACAGTCCGCGATGTGGACACCACTGAAGTCACATAACAACAAACAAAAGTTTGGATAATTATGGGTTCGCAGGTATCTCAACGGCTGAAGCCGGATGCTTGAGCTCTTTCAGCAACGGCAGCGCTGAGGCGCTGCTCCATCCAAGAGCAGCTTTGGCCCGCAGCCCAGAAAGGCCGGCTGCACCCAAGTGCCTGCTAACAGCAACCAGATCTGTTAGCTGTGACAGAAGATCAGGCATACCAGTCAGGATGCGGCGACCAGCGATCACAGCGCAGGCACTGGGTTGACGTCCACGCATATAAGCAAGCCGGACAGACTCCCGCGGTATCGAAGGTGTTCCAGATATGACCACAGGAGCATTGCCAGACGTCCTTCTTGCGAGGTGTCCAGCCACATAAAGGACAGCGAATGTGGGGACCAACCGGGCCCTCACTTTTCTCCTCACCCATCACTTCTTCGAGGTCAGGGTCGGCGGTCGGCATGACTCACTCTTTCCGTTGATTATCCTGCCACGGTCAAGCTGTAGC
>DATJFA010000337.1:0-6821 GCA_035496015.1 Terriglobales bacterium
ACCTCCAGCACGATTTTGGGTTCCACTTCGCGCCAGAAGCCGTGGTCGGCGAGAGTGTGCGCCAGGAACCACTCGGTCATGTCGGCGATCTCTTTATCTGTGAGTCCGGAATAGGCTTTGCCGATATTCAGCAGGCGGTCGCCGTCGCGAACCGCGAAAGTGTAATCGCTGAGCATGCTCACGCGCTTGCCGTGCCCGTATTCCACCGACGTGACCACAACATCGAGCGTGGCCAGCTCGCGCTTCAGCTTCACCCAGGATTGGCCCCGCCGTCCGGGAGTGTAGGGCGACTCGAGGTCCTTGATCATTAAACCTTCGTTGCCGCGCGCCTGGGCGGCGGCAAAAAGCTCCTCCAGCTTTTCCGGAGAGTCAGCGCGCAGCAGGGGCGCGCGAATGACCTCGGCTTGCGCCTGGGATGCCGTTTCCACTGCCGGCTCGAACGTGAGCCGGCCCTGGGGGTTGGGGGTACGCACCATGGCGGGGCGCCGGGCACGGGCAAATATGTCGTCCAGCAGGGAGGCGCGCTGGCGCAGTGGCTGATCGATTACCAACTCTGCATCAAGGTAGAGAACATCGAAGACGACGTAGGCCACGGGCACGTTGCGCATCATTGTTTCCGTCACCGTTTTGC
The DNA here is from genome assembly GCA_035496015.1 of Terriglobales bacterium. Taxonomy (GTDB): domain Bacteria; phylum Acidobacteriota; class Terriglobia; order Terriglobales; family Acidobacteriaceae; genus JAICWP01. Next base: position 632 of record DATJFA010000337.1, read on the forward strand.
GGCCCAGGCGCTTCTGCAGCTCGGAAAAGGGAAGCGCATGCGATTCCCCGCTGCCGTCTGCGGCGCGGTTCCAGGCCACAACTTCGCCGTCGAGGATGAGTTCTCCAGAAAATCCTCCCAACGCCTCCGCCAGCTCGGGAAACGATTCCGTCACCTCGTCCAGGGTGCGGGAATAGAGCCGCGCTTGGCCACCGCAGCAATGGGCCTGCACCCGAATGCCGTCGTACTTGTCTTCCACCTGCGCATGCTGGAAAAAGCTGAAGGCTTCTTCCGAGGTTTGCACAGGGCTGGCCAGCATGAAACCGATGGGATGAAACAGGCGCATGCGCGCCTGGCCCAGGCGATCGTCAATGGCCAGGCGGCAGGTCTCGCCGATATCGCCCAACATCATGTTGGCCCGCTGCACCGCGCGCACCTCCCTTCCGTAGGCCTTGGCGATGCCCTCTTCCACCAGGCTTTCTTTCATGCCGATGCGCAGGTCCCCGGTCATGATTTTGACCAGGTATTTGGCCTCCAGCGGCATGGCCTGTTCCAGCAGATAGCGGACCAGCTTGAATTTGGCAGCTGCGCCACGCGTAGCCGCGATCTGGCGAAAAGCTTGCTCCACCTGCACGACATTTAGCGATTGGCCAGTCGACGGCTGATGTGTGACGGAAAGAACATCGAAAGCGGCCGCACCCAGATCACCGTGGCGGCGATAGGCGGCGGTCATGGCGGCCTCGCTTTTGCCGGATAACTCCTGCACCGCTTTCCACAACTGGGTGCCACCAACCCCCAGCGTGGTTTCGTCGTATGCGGGGAAGGGGCGGCCGGAAAGAAACACCGCAGAGATCGGAGCCTCATCCGCGCTGCGTGAGCGCAGATAGTCAGCTACGATCTGTGTCTTTTCCAGCTTTTTGGTGGTGCGAGCGATGGCCTCGCACGCCGGCGCCAACAGATACATGCAGTCGGTTCGATGCCGCAAAACAGTTGCAGGACGCGAAGGTTTGATCTGTAGATGAATTTCCACCTGTCATGCTGAGCGAGCGGAGCCGCGCAGCGGCAAAGCGAGTCGAAGCACCTTGTGTTTTCGGGGTGTGATTAAAGCGCAAGGTCCTTCGACTCCGCAGACGATCCCGCAGAGCGGGATCGCCTGGCTGCGCTCAGGGTGACAGCAAAGAAATTATTCGTGTTCATCGGCTTTGATCCACCTCGGAGAAGTTCCAGATGCTGGCCGCTTTATTGCGAATCGGTCAGCTCTTTGCAGCAGCGCCGCTTGTGTGCGGCGAATGTGGGGACGCTCCAGCAGCTCAAAGCCGGCTTGAGCGGCATCGCGCAGTTCCGCTTCGAACTCCTCGTTTCTTACGTGCCCAGCCGGCTCAACCAGCAGCAATCGGGCGCCACTTTTGCAGGCTGCCGCAGCTTCTGCGAAGAAGGAGCGGGGTGAAGACATCTCATGCACCACGGCGAAGGCGAGGATGAAATCCACCGCGCCCCTGAGATCAGAAATGCCCATGGAATCGGCTGCCACCAGGCGTGCGTCCACTCGCGGTTCCAAGCCGGCTTTAGCCACTCGGCGCTTCAATTTCCGGATCATCTTCGGCTGCACATCCACGGCCGCTACCCGCCCCTTCGAACCCACCAGCCTAGCCAGGGGAATTGTGAAGAATCCCATGCCGGGCCCGGGCTCCAGCACGGTCATGCCTTCGCGGATGAAGGGAGACAGAAGTCTGCCCGGATTCACCTGCAGACGCCGTAGCGGCGAAATCAGAAAATAGCCCAGCCACCAAGGGCAGACGCGATGACCCATGCTGTTCCTCGCAAAAAGCTGATGGTACTAAGGATAACGCTCCAGGAGTCGCGTCATTGGGCATGACCTTACAGGGTAGTTGGTAGCTGGTAGTTAGTAATTGGTCGGCCAGGTCGGAATTTGCAACTTCGAATTTCCCAACTACCAACTACCAGCTACCGTAACCGTGACATTTCAAGCCTTCTGCGCTAGGCTAAAGCTTCCTGAGGCTGTTTCCCCGGGCCATCCGGAGTCATCTAATCACCATGCGAATTTGGCGGCAGATGTGGCGTTTTCTGGTGGCGGTACAGCTCCTGCCCGCTCTGGAGAGCGGTGAGGAGACGCTGGTGGGCGGCCAAGCCGTCCTGGAGGGGGTAATGATGCGGTCGCCCCATGCCTGGGGCATCGCGGTTCGCAAGCCCTCGGGCGAAATCACCACCCATACTGAGGCGCTGGAGCGCCTCTCAGAAAAGCACAAGTGGATGGGCTGGCCGGTGGTGCGTGGGGTCATCACGCTGGGACATGCTATGACCCTTGGGTTCCGTGCCCTCAAGTTTTCCGCTAACGCCGCGCTGGCGGAAGCGCCCCAGCCGGAGAGCGGTAAGAAGATCGAGTTCAGCGGCTGGCTGGCGGCAGTCAACGTCGCCATTTCAGTCGGTTTCTTCATCTTTATGTACAAATTCCTGCCCCTGGTGGCGGCCACCGAGCTGAAGAAGGTGTCGCCGGTGTTCGGCGAGCAGGTGGTATTTAACGTGGTGGACGGAATTATTCGCATCGCTCTTTTCCTCCTGTTTATCTGGGGCACCTCGCTGTGGAAGGACATCCGCCGGGTTTACGAATACCACGGGGCCGAACACAAAACCGTTTTTGCTTTCGAGTCGGGCGACCCGCTCAGCATCGCCGAGGCGCAAAAATATTCCACCTTTCACCCCCGTTGCGGCACCAGCTTTCTGATGACGGTGATGCTGATCTCCATCGCCTTCTACACGGCCGTGCCGGTTTACACCTTCTGGGCGCGTTTCGCCGTCCGTATTGCCCTGCTGCCTTTAATTGCCGGAGTGTCCTACGAGATCATCCGCTTTGCCGCCAAGCACCGGGGCTCGCTGTTCGCCGTGATGACTGCTCCCGGGCTCTGGCTGCAGCGCATCACCACCCAACCACCCGCCGACGACCAGGTGGAGTGCGCCATCGTCGCCTTGAACGAGGCCATGGCGCTGGAGGCGCAAAAGGGTGGGGAGTTGGTGATCGCCTAGCGGCCCGACGCCGCGAACAGTTACACTCTACTCAGGTTCTTCCACTAGAAGACGCTGTTGGTGAGTCCTACTCAGAGGCGGAGAGCCGAAGGCCGAGCACTGTCCAAGCTTAGAAAATGACTTATGTTTGAGAGATTGGACCAACTCGAAACCCGCTACCAGGAACTGGAGCGCTCCCTGGCTTCGCCGGAGGTGATCTCCGACTCGGGCAAATACCAGAAGGCCGCCAAGGCCCACAGCGAACTCACGCCGGTGGTGGAGAAGTACCGCGAGTATAAGGATCTCAAGCGAGGAATCGAGGAGAGTAAAGCGGTCCTGGCCGAAGAGAAGGACGCGGAGATGCGCGCCTACGCCCAGGAAGAGCTGGACAAACTGGAGGAGCGAGCCGTAGCAGTGGAGCAGGAGCTTAAGGTCCTGCTGCTGCCCAAGGATCCCAACGACGAAAAGAACATTGTGCTGGAAATCCGCGCCGGCACGGGCGGCGACGAGGCCACCCTTTTCGCGGCGGAAATGTTCCGCATGTACACGCGCTTCGCTGAAACCCAGCGCTGGAAGGTGGAAGTGCTTTCCACTTCCGAGTCGGGCGTGGGCGGGCTGAAGGAAGTGATTGCCATCATCGAAGGCGACCGCGTTTACTCGCGCCTGAAATATGAGAGCGGGGTGCACCGGGTGCAGCGCGTGCCCCAGACCGAGCAGCAGGGACGGGTGCACACTTCCGCGGTGACCGTGGCGGTGCTGCCCGAAGCCGAAGACGTGGACATCAAAATTGAAGCCAAGGACTTGCGCATTGATACCTTCTGCTCCTCCGGGCCTGGTGGGCAGTCGGTGAATACTACCTACTCGGCCGTGCGCGTAACGCACATTCCCACTGGGGTTGTGGTGAGCTGCCAGGACGAGAAGTCGCAGATCAAGAACCGGGAAAAGGCCATGCGGGTGCTGCGCTCCCGCCTGTATGAGATCGAACTGCAGAAGCAGCAGGAGCAATTGGCCAAGGAGCGGCGAGCTATGGTGGGCAGCGGCGACCGCAGCGAAAAAATCCGCACCTACAACTTCCCGCAGAATCGCGTCACCGATCACCGTATCGGCCTGACCCTGCATCAGTTGGGCGACGTCATAGATGGCAAGCTGCAGCCCATCATTGATGCGCTCGTCACCCACTACCAGGCAGAAAAGCTGAAGCAGGAGACAGCCACGGTGGGGTAAGAAGGTTCTCAGTACCTCGTACCCAGTTCCCAGTGAACCCAAATGCAGTGACTAGGAACTGAGTACTGGGTACCGGGTACTGCCTCCCATGCAACTTCGCGACGCAATTCACAACGCAGAACAGCGGCTGGAAGCCGCCCACGTTGGTTCGCCGCGCATGAATGCCGAACTGCTGGCCATGTTTGTACTGGGCTGCGATCGGGTGTACCTCTACGCCCACAGCGAGCGCCCGCTTACCAGGAACGAAATCGCCAGCTATGACGATGCGCTGAGTGAACGTGCGCGCGGAGTGCCCGCGCAATACATTACGGGCCATCAGGAGTTCTGGGGCCTGGACGTGATTGTTTCGCCCGCCGTGCTTATCCCCCGGCCTGAGACCGAGCATGTGATTGAAACCATGCTGGAACTGGCACGCGATCGGCCTGCAAACAACGTAGTGGACGTGGGTACCGGCTCCGGTTGCATTGCTCTGGCGCTGGCCAAGGAATTCCCGCAGGCCAGGATCCATGCCACGGAGATCTCCGTCGAGGCTCTGGAGATAGCGCGCGCCAACGCGGCGCGCCATCAGCTTGAGGACAGAATCCAATTCCACGAGACCGATCTGCTCGCCGGCATGGAGGAGGGTGCGTTCGACTATGTGGTTTCCAACCCTCCCTACATTGGCGACTGGGAGGTTGATTCCGTGGAGGCCCAGGTGCGCCGCTTCGAGCCGCGCCTGGCACTTTTTGCCGGACCCAGTGGCCTGGAAGTGTTTGCCCGCCTGATTCCGGAAGCGCACAACGCCTTGCAGCCGGGCGGCTGGCTGATAATGGAAATAGGACATCGCAGCCGCGAGAGGGTTTGCGAGCTCCTGAAGGATTGGGAGGAGATTCGGATCGCCAACGATCTGCAGGGCATTGCCCGGGTAGTAGCGGCGCGGCGGTAGCGAGGATGAGCCCTACGCCACTCCTGCCACCCTAAACAGCTTCATCTGTTCCTCGAACTTCACGCCTTCCAGTTCGAGCAGCCAGCGCTTGGCCGGCAAGCCGCCGCCATAACCGCCTAGAGTGCGGTCGGAGGCAATCACCCGATGGCAGGGAACCACAATTGCTACAGGATTGTCGTGATTGGCCATGCCTACGGCTCGGAATCCGCGCGGTTGCCCCACAGCACGGGCGATGTCGGCGTAGGTGCGCGTTTCGCCATAGGGGATGCTCAGCAGCGCCTGCCAGCAGCGCCGCTGAAAGTCTGTGCCACGCAAGTCGAGCTCAAAGCTGAACTCGCGTAAGCGACCGACGAAATACTGTTCCAGCTCGCGGACGTACGGGCGCAATTTAGCTGCCGCTTCCTTCCATTCCAGGTCCGCAAAATGCCCGTTCTGGTGCGGCAACGGACCACGATCGAACTCCAGCAGCGCCAGACCGCGCTCCGAGGCTGCCAACAATAGTGGGCCCACCGGAGAGGAAGGCATGCGCCAGTAGTGAAGTGTTTCCATACCCCATCAGCCTAGCACACGAAAAGTTGGGACCTGCCTCAGAAGCAGGGAAAATACGGGGTCGTGCTTCCTGAGGCAAGCTTATTGAACACGCTCTTCTGGCGTTCTACATAAGAGCCGTTGCTCAACGCGTAATGCTTCCATTGCACCAGCCCGTACCGCTGGCCCAGGTAGTATTCCTCTTTGTCCCCGCAGCTCCCGTAGGAGCTATTGCAGTTGTAGCGATAACTCACGACCAGGGTTTTCATATTTGCCGGCAGAGAGCCGCCGAAGCTGTAGTAGTACGGTCCCCAAACCTCATTGATCCCGTACTTCAGGTTGGTGAGCGTGTAATTCTTGCAACTGGTGTGAATCTCGTAATAGGTGTTTGGCACCTTGATGGCCGACCCCGGGTAACCCGCCTTGGCGCAACGCGGCGCCAGCGGCATGTTGTAGTTGAGGGCAAATTTCTTGAAAGTGTGTGGATCTGACCAAGTCCATTCCGTGATCCAC
>DATJFA010000338.1:0-9113 GCA_035496015.1 Terriglobales bacterium
AATACGGTAAAAAGCGAAGCTCCCGTCCAGACATTCCACTGCCAGCCCCACGCTGGAGGGCAGGCTGCGTAGTTCGCGACAGATGGCGGGCGACCTCGGCATATAGATGGTTTTCGCCCCGGCTGCTTTGCCGGAAGCTTCCCGTGTCCATATCTGTCGTTCGATGAGGGGTGCCTCTAAACTCGGGTTGCCTGCCGCCCAAAATTAAATATCAGCTGATATCACTGTTAATCAAAAAAAGAGTAGCTCCTCAATGCGGCGCTTAAGGTCAGCAGTTTGACAGGAACACGACTCCGCATCCGCATCCAAGAACACCCGCTCTCGGCCTGTGCACCATTGTTGCGGCATTGACAAGCTCCAGTGTGGGGGGTATCCCTGTGCTAATGCCCACTGTGCTGAGTATCGACACCGGGGCGCATCAAAGCCGTGAGTTGGTCCTTGCCAAAAGCGGCTATCAGGTAGTTCAGGCCCCCGACCTGCATCGTGCTCTGGAATTCTTTTGTTCCAGCACCGTGGATGTGGTCGTGCTCGATGCCGGTTCCTCGGTGTCCACCATCTCTCCCTTCGCTCGCCTGCTTAAAACGGCCAAGCCGCAGGTTCCTCTGCTGCTGATAACCGACAACGCAGCGGATGTGGATAACGAGCCGGAGCCCGCCTGTTTCGATGCGGTCATGTCACGCCTGGAAGGACCGGAGGTCTTGCTGGAGCGCTTGCGCATGCTCATTACGACCGCAGATAGCGGCATGAGAACCGCCCGCGCCACCCGCAGCCATAGCTCCGAATTGCGTGCCCGGATGCGGCAATTGCGGCAGCAATTGGCGCGAGCGCGGGAACTCTCGCGGGAAATCCTCAATAAGCATCGGACTCACTAAGATTGGGCCGCATTCCCGAGAAAAGAAAAAGGGCCGCGCTTGAGACGCGGCCCTTTGACGGTAATCCTCCGGCGGATTAATGCCGGCGACGCCCTCCTCGGCCTCCGCGGCCATTGTGGCCCCGCCCTCCGCGCCCGCGGTCGCCTCCCGGCCGGCCTTCGCGCCCTCCGCTCGGCCGCCCTTCCCCATGATGCGCTTCCACGCGGTTGAAGTTGGGCTCGTGCTCTTCGGTGGTCTCTGGATACTCGCCCCCGCCTTCGATGGTCATGCTGCCGGCGGCATGCTCCTCTGTCGCCTCGGCTGCGCCTCCGCCCATCTTGGCGCGCTCCTCCTTGAGGATGGCCTTGCGCGACAACCGTATGCGGTTGCCTTCGATGGAAAGCACCTTTACCAGCACCTGGTCGCCTTCCTTCAACTCATCACGGATGTCTTTGATGCGGTGCTCCGCTACCTCGCTGATGTGCAGCAGGCCGTCGGTACCGGGAATGATTTCCACAAAGGCCCCGAAATCAGCCAGCCGTGAAACCTTGCCCAGGTAGGTCTTCCCTACTTCCGCCGTTGCCGTCAGCTCGCCGATAATCTGCAGCGCCTTGGCCGCCGAGGCCTGATCGTTGGAAGCGACGTTGACGCGGCCGGAATCCTCCACATCAATCTTGACCCCGGTCTGCTCGATGATGCTGCGGATCATCTTGCCGCCCGGACCGATCAGGTCGCGAATCTTGTCCACAGGAATCTGCAGGGTGTAGAAGCGCGGTGCGTAAGTGGAAACCTTGGAGCGCGCTTCCGGCAGGGCTTCGTTCATCTTGTCGAGGATGAACATCCGTCCCCGCTGCGCCTGGGCCAGCGCTTCCGCCATGATGGCCGGGGTAATGCCGCTGACCTTGATATCCATCTGCAATGCCGTAATGCCCTCGCGGGTGCCCGCCACCTTGAAGTCCATGTCGCCGTAGTGGTCTTCGGCGCCGGCAATGTCGGTCAGAATGGCATAGTCGTTGTCTTCTTTCACCAGCCCCATGGCAATGCCCGCCACTGCCGAGGTGAGGGGCACGCCCGCATCCATCAGCGAAAGCGAAGCGCCGCAAACCGTGGCCATGGAGGAAGAGCCGTTCGATTCCAGGATGTCGGAGACCACGCGCATGGCGTATGGCCAGTCGGTTTCCGCCGGCAGCACCGCGCTGACCGAGCGCTCTGCCAGGGCCCCGTGGCCGATTTCGCGCCGGCCTGCGCCGCGCAGGAAAGCTACTTCGCCCACCGAAAAAGGCGGGAAATTGTAGTGCAGCATGAAGCGCTTCTTGGCCTCGCCTTCAAACACTTCCAGCCGCTGCATGTCTTCGGCGGTGCCGAGGGTGGTGGTGACCAGCGCCTGGGTTTCGCCGCGGGTGAAGATGGCCGAACCGTGGGTGCGCGGCAGCACTCCCACTTCGATCGAAATGGGGCGGATTTCATCAAACGCCCGCCCGTCGGGACGCCGCTTCTTGCCGATCACCTGGTCGCGGAAAATCCGCTCCCGGATAATCTCGTAGTACTTGGTCAGCTTTTCCCGGCCTTCCGCATCTTCTTCCGGCAGGGCCTCCACCAGCTCTTTCCTGTAAGCCTTTACCAGGTCGTAGCTTTCCGCTTTGGGATGTTTCTTTGTATCCAGCGCGTCCGACAGCCTGGACTCGACCTTGGAGCGCAGCTGCTTGTAGTAGGCCTCGTCCATCTCGGGCGGGGTGAAGGCGCGCTTGGGCTTGCCCACACGCTCGCGCAGCTGGTTGATGGCGGCGCAGATCTTCTTGATTTCGTTGTGCCCGAACTCAATGGCGTCCACGATGGTCTGTTCCTGCACGTGGCTGGCGCCGGCCTCGATCATCACGATGCCTTCGGAAGTGCCCACCACCATCAGCCGCAGCAACCCGGCGCGCATCTCTTCGTAGTTGGGATTAATCACGAATTGGCCGTTAACCAGCCCTACCCGCACCGCTCCCACCGGGCCCTGAAACGGAATGTCGGAAAGAGTCAGAGCGCAGGAAGCGCCGTTAATAGCCAGCACATCGGGGTCGTTTTCGGTGTCGGCCGAAAGCACGAAGGAGATAACCTGGGTCTCATTGCGAAAACCGTCGGGGAACAGCGGCCGTATGGGCCGGTCAATCTGCCGGCTGGTGAGAATTTCGCGTTCGCTGGGCCGCCCTTCGCGCTTGATAAAGCCGCCGGGTATGCGCCCGCCGGCGTAGGTGTACTCCCGGTAATCCACCGTAAGCGGGAAAAAATCAATGCCTTCGCGGGGCTCCTGATTGGCCACCGCGGTGGCCAGTATGACGTTGTCGCCGCTGCGCACCACGGCGGCGCCGTGTGCCTGCTTGGCCAGCCTGCCGGTTTCGAATGTGAGTTGTTTGCCGCCGCTGAGTTCAACTGAGACTTCTTGTTTCATGTTTTTCCTTCCAGGAAGTTCTTAGACGAGGCTGTGCAGAACAGGCCAAGGCCGAGGAGGGTAGTTCCAATGTGGCCGATTTCGACGCAACTTGGGGACGAACCCCGGGCCGCTCCTTCCGACTGAACCTGGGAACGACACCCGGCGGACCCGCCCTGCGGGTTTCCCGTAAACACAACTACTTGCGAATGCCGAGTTTCTGAATGACGATCTGGTATCGCTCGGAGTCGTATTTCTTCAGGTAGTCCAGCAAGCGCCGCCGCTTGCTGACCAGCATGAGCAGACCCCGCCTGGAGGCGTGATCTTTCTTGTGCGTCTTAAAGTGTTCCGTCAGTTGACCAATCCGCTCGCTTAAAAGGGCAATCTGGACCTCCGGACTTCCGGTGTCCGTAGCATGCGTGCCATACTGATCAATGAGGGTTTTCTTCTGCTCTCGGGCTAGCACTGAACCTGCCGCACTCCTATCTTCTCGTCTTTTTGTAACCAGTTACGAGACTAACACGCGGCCCGGAGGGGTGTAAAGACAAGCTCCCCGGCGGAGAACTTAATTTCGTCAGCTCACATCTAATTGGGTGATAATGGGAGTGCCACCCCGTCGCCAGTTATGATAACCACCTTTTGTCCCCGCTGTGGGAGTGAAAATCCGTTCGAAAATACGTTCTGCGGCAAGTGTGGTATTCCCCTGCTCCAGCCCAAACCGGCGGAGCAACCGGTGGCTGCCGCGCGCGCCAATGGTTCCCAGCATTCCGTGTCAGCGATGGAGCCGGATGCCGAAACCGACCACAACCTGCATGGACCCTCCTTTCTGGGTCTGAGCGACGAACCCGACCTCAGCAGCTATCTGCTGGAGGAGGAAGCCTCAGTCAGCCACTGGGGGCTTTACCTGTTCCTGGTGGTGTTAGCCGTGGCTGCCGGGTTGGTGTGGTGGCAAACGCGCACTGGCGGGCTGGATCGCAGCCACCTTGCCGGAATCATGCAGGCGGCCCGCAGCAAAATCGGTCAGGAAAAGCAGGAGGCTGCCGCAGTTGCCCCTAATGCTAACCCCGCCGCCTCCGAGAACTCAGGCGTGGCCAACGCGTCCACTGGGGCTTCCAGCAACGCTTCCGCCGCGCCCAACGGTACAGCGTCGCCGGCCGTAGCCCCGCCGCCCAGCACTGCGGACATCCAGAAAGCGGCGCCGAAGCAGAATGTCCCTCCGGCGGCTCTGAGTGAAACGGCTGCCTCTGCCAAACCGCCCAGCACTCCGGCCAAACCGCAACCGAAGCCGCGTCCCGCTGCCAATAAGAGCGATACCAATTCCGCCGACGCGCAGAACGCTGCCCTGCTCGCCAGCGCGCAGAAGTATCTCTACGGCCAGGGTGTGCCGCAAAGCTGCGATCGCGCTCTCAGTTACTTGCGCCAGGCGGTGGACGGCGGCAGCGCCAAAGGCAAGAGCACCCTGGGCAGCATGTACGCCACTGGACACTGCGTGCCGCTGGACCGGTCAGTCGCCTATAAGTGGTTTGCTCTGGCCCTGCGCCAGGAGCCCAACAATTCCTACTTGTCGCACGACCTGGAAATGTTGTGGAACCAGATGACGCCGGCACAGAAGCAGCTCGCCATCCGCATGACGCAGTAAAGTTTCAAGTTTCGAGCGATTGCGGTGATTTTGAGACTTGAAACTGGAAACTCGAAATTATTCCCAAATCTTTCGGAAGGCGCAGCTTTAGCTGCGCCACAAAAGTTTTTCTTTGTCATCCTGAGCTCGCGCGACCGAGCCGTGGCGAGGAAGCGCAGCGAAGGACCTGCTGTTAACACCGCACCTGGAAGATTTCAGCCTTCCACCTGCTCGCATCTTCAGCGGTTGGATTGAATCAAAACCTTGGGAGAATCCACTATGGAACGTGCCACTTTCGCCGCCGGCTGCTTTTGGGGAGTGGAAGCCTCATTTCGCGCCTTGCCGGGAGTCGTAGATGCCCAGGTGGGCTACACGGGCGGAACTCTGCCCAATCCCACTTACCACGACGTCTGCACTGACCGCACTGGCCATGCCGAGGCGCTTGAGATCACCTTCGATCCCGCCAAAATTTCCTACGAGAAATTGCTGGATCACTTCTGGCAGATGCACGACCCCACCACTCCTAACCGCCAGGGGCCGGACTTCGGCACGCAGTACCGTTCGGCCATTTTCTTTCACAGTCCGGAACAGGAGAAGGCCGCACGCGCTTCCCGGGAGCGCTGGCAGGAGCGCTTCCGCCAGCCCATCGTGACCGAAATTGTTTCCGCTACTACCTTCTATCGCGCCGAGGAATACCACCAGCGCTACCTGGAAAAAAAGGGCCTGAGCAGCTGCCACATCTGATCTGGTTCCCTATGCGGCTTAAAGCCTTCATTCCGCGCCGCTTGCTCCAGCGTAATCATCTTTGATTCCGCTGGTAATCAGCCCGCCAAACGCCTGCTCCAGCAGTGGACGAACGTAATGTTTACGATCTCGCTCCCGGGGCCCATAGTTAGCCGCGTGGGCAGCGAACGGGCTCCGTTCCCTGGCCGCTTTGACAGGAGGAACGACGCGATGCAAACGATGTTTGGCCTGGAAGTGCTCTTCGCCAGCGTGGTCTGCATGACCACAGCCCTGACCTTCGTGGAAGTTCGGCGGCTGCGCAAAAAGCTGAAATAAGCTGGCAATTGTGCTGGCGGCGCTCTTCCCCGTTCGGGGCAGGCTGCCCAGGACCGACCGCCCGCGACGCGTTTTTATAGCCTCCCCCTTTTCAAATTGTGTACGGAGGAAACAATGGTGAACCTGATTCGCAGCATGTGGTCGAACGATGAAGGCCAGGATATTGCCGAATACGCGGTGATGCTGGCCGTCATCCTGGTCATCGTGGTTGGCACCATTCGGCTGATTGGCAGCCAGGCCAACAACGTGTTTTCGGAAACCGCGAGCGCCATCGGCAGCTAATTCCGCACTTTGGTTTCTCCCGCAAGCGCAAGAACGGGCAGCGCGCAACCCTCCGGGGGCGCTGCCCGTTTTATTTGCTCTCTACTTCTTTGCCGCTACAGCCGGAAGCTGGCGCAGGTCGCGCCCGGTCATGTCTTTGGGCTGATCAATTCCCATGAGCCCCAGAATGGTCGGCGAGATGTCGCGCAGTGAGCCGTCTCCGCGCAGGCTGAAGCTCTTGTTCTCGCCGCTCACCACGATTAAGGGCACGGGATTGGTAGTGTGCGCGGTGTGCGGCCCGCCCGTGGCTGGGTCAATCATCAGCTCGGCATTGCCATGGTCGGCGGTGATTATCATGGCCCCGCCCCTCTGCCGCAGTGCGCGTTCAATCTCCGCCAGGCACGAGTCCACCGTCTCCACCGCTTTTATCGTGGGCGCGATTTGCCCGGAGTGGCCCACCATATCCGCATTGGCGAAGTTCACGATGAGGACGTCGAAGGCCCCCTTTTCCACGGCCTTGACCACCTCGGCGGCAATGCCCGCCGCGCTCATTTCCGGCTTCAGGTCGTAGGTGGCCACTTTCGGTGAGGGCACCAGCACGCGTTCTTCCCCGCCGAAGGGCTGCTCCACGCCGCCGTTAAAGAAGTAGGTGACGTGCGCGTATTTTTCCGTTTCCGCTACGCGCAGGTTGCGCAGGTTCAGGTTGGCCATCACGTTGGCCAGAATGTTATTGAGCGACTCCGGCGGCAGCACCACCGGCAGCGTGAACTGCTTGTCGTAGCGCGTCATGCAGACGTAGTGCAGGTTTTTGGGCACACGCTCGCGGGGGATTTCGGCATCCAGGCCGGCTGCATCCGGCAGGTCGCTTCCCTCCTGGGGATTCAGGCCGCTATTGCGCGTCAGGGCGCGTGTGATTTGCCGCACCCGGTCAGCGCGGAAATTGAAGCAGATGCAGGCGTCCTCGTCGCGAATGGTCGCCAGCGGTTCGCCCCGGTTGTCCACGCAAACAAAGGGCACAATGAACTCGTCGGTCACGCCCTTGTTGTACGACTCCTTTACCCCCTGCACCGCGTCCACAAAACGTGCCGCTTCGCAATTACCCTGCACCATGGCGTTGAACGCCTTGGCAATGCGTGGCCAGCGCCGGTCGCGGTCCATAGCGTAGTAGCGGCCATTCACGCTGGCGATTTTGCCCGAGTTGTACTCGCGCACCTTCTGCTGCAATCGCTCCACATACCCGGCGCCGCTGGTGGGCAAAGTGTCGCGCCCATCCATAAAAGCGTGTACGAACACTCGGTCTACGCCGTTCTGCTTGGCCATTTTCAGCAGGGCATAGAGATGGTTTTGCTGCGAGTGGACACCGCCGTCAGACACCAGCCCGAACAGGTGGAGCCGCCGCCCGCCGCTGCGCGCGTGTTTCATCGCTCCCAGCAGCGTGGGATCGGAGAAGAATTCGCCGTTCTGGATCATCCGGTCCAGTCGCGTGATGTCCATGTGCACGATGCGCCCGGCGCCGATATTGAGATGGCCCACTTCGCTGTTGCCCATCTGCCCCTCGGGCAAACCAACGTAGGGCCCGCTGGTGTGGATCAGCGTGTTGGGATACTCGCGCAGCAACCGGTCGTAAGTAGGCTTGCGCGCCAGGGCGATGGCATTGGCCTTGCTCTCGGCGCGGTACCCCCAGCCATCGAGGATGACCAGGATCAGCGGCTTAGGTCTATTCGGCATTCGGATTCACCACAAAAGCAAAATCCACCACAGAGACACAGAGGCACGGAGAAAACTATTTCATTGAGATCACTGGAGTGACGCCGAGTTATTTGCCTGCCTGTAAAAACATAAGAACCTTCATTGCCAAATCGTCGACCGTCAAAAGTGCGTCAGATGCCGCATTCGTTAACCGATCGCCCTCGACTCGCAGCATCAGCGAGCTGCGAGGTGGCGCATTATCTTCTTCAAAATGGACATACATGACCGGGCCGGGGCTAGTGAAGCTCAGAACAACCCGTCGCAGCGCTGGTTTTTTGCGCGTCAGGATGAATTGTCCATCATCCTCTCGGCACTGGATATCCGATTTGAGATTCGATTCGTGAATTTTGCTGAGTACTTGTTCTTTGAGCTGTGACCACAGCTCCAGTTCTTCCGTGGTATGTTCAGCGAGCATATGATGTCTTCCTCCTTTCGGAGCTACCGTGGAAGCCCACGGCTTCAGCCGTAGGAATAGCAGTCACCCATTAACTCGGGCTTTAGCCCCTGTGAAATACCGTCCAGAAATCCGATTCCTCTGCGCCCTCTGTGTCCTTTGTGGTGAAAGGATTAGGCCTTTGCCTTCCCCGCCGCTTCCCCGTGATAGTTCAGCGCCTTCAAGCCCAAAAATCTTGCGCCCTCGCCCAGCTCTTCTTCAATGCGCAGCAGTTGGTTGTACTTGGCGACGCGGTCGGTGCGCGAGGCGGACCCGGTCTTGATCTGCCCCGCCGCCGTGGCCACGGCAAAATCGGCAATAAACGTGTCCTCGGTTTCGCCCGAGCGGTGCGAGATGACCGCCGTATAGCCATTCCGCCGCGCCAAATCAATTGCGTCCAAGGTCTCGCTGACGGTGCCGATCTGGTTCACCTTGATCAAGATGGAATTGCCCACGTTCTGCTCAATTCCCTGCCGCAGTCGTTTCACATTGGTCACAAACAGGTCATCTCCCACCAGCTGAATGCGTCCGCCCAGCTCCCGCGTCAGCATCTGCCAGCCTTTCCAGTCGTCCTCGGCCAGCCCGTCCTCCAGCGACACGATGGGATACTGCCGCGCCCACTCGCTCCAGTAGCGCACCATCTCCTCCGAGCTCTTCGCCGACTTGTCCGACTTCTTGAAGACGTACTTTCCGTCCTGGTAAAGCTCGCTGGCCGCGGGATCGAGCGCAATC
>DATJFA010000339.1:0-3506 GCA_035496015.1 Terriglobales bacterium
CGCCGCCAATCCTGAAGGCTACCGGCTGGGCATGTGGATCTTTTCCATTCTCGGCTTTCTTGGAATGACGTTTGCCCTGCTGCTGCGACAGCGTGAAACCGGGCCGCACGGGCACGGACTGGAAACTATCACGGCCAAGTCAGCGGCGGCCTGATCACGCGGTCTGCAGAATGTGCCGAATGGCCGCGGAGAGCCGCTCCCAGTTGGCCGTTTCTTCTTCCAGTTGTTTGCCGCCGGCACGTGTGAGCGAATAATATTTCGCGCGGCGGTTGTTCTCCGAAGGCCGCCACTCCGCTTCAATCCAGCCCTGCTGCTCCAGACGATGCAAGGCGGGATAAAGTGAACCTTGCTGCACCTGGAACACGTCCTTTGAAACCTGCTGAATGCGCTGGGCGATGCCCCAGCCGTGCATGGGCTCCAGCGCCAGGGTCTTCAAAATCAGCAGGTCGAGTGTGCCCTGCAGCAGGTCTACCGGCTGGCTCACACTTCCTCCATGATTTCTACGGCGAGACCTAACAAATTACGTCTCTACCGCAAGTCTCAGCCTGGTCACTCATAGCGCAGCGCCACTACGGGATCTATGCGGGTGGCGGCGCGCGCTGGAATGTAAGTTGCCAGCAAGGCCACGGCGATCAGCAGGCCGGTGGCAGCGCACAAAACCAGCGGATCGTTGGGCGCCACTTCAAACAACAATCCGCGCAACAGCCGTGAAAACGCGAGCACGGCGGCAACTCCCACCATGCTGCCGGTCACAACCAGCGCCAGACCTTTGCCGGTGATCAAGCGGAGCACGTCGCCGGTGGTGGCACCCAACGCCATTCGTACGCCGATCTCCTGCGTGCGCTGCGTCACCAGGAAAGCGATTACGCCGTAGATGCCAATTGCGGCCAGCACTACTCCCAGAACGGCAAACAGGCTGAGCAGGGCGGCATCAAACCGTGGCCGGGCTTCCATCTGGCTCACCCGTTGGCGCATGGTGTCAATGCTGACGGGCAACGTGGGGTCGAGAGCGGCAATGTCGCTGCGCACCAGGCCAGCCATGGCGGGCACATTCATGCCGGTGCGGAGGAGAACGTAAACATGATGATTGACGTAATTGGCTGGATCGGCGGAAGCCCCGCCGGCGTGGCGCCGCAGCACGTAGTACTCCGGCGCCACCGGAACCGCCAGGCCATCATTCTTGACGTCAGCGGCCACGCCAATCACTGTGTACCAGGGTCCATCTAAACCCGGCTGCAACTGCTGGCCAAGCGGATCCTGGCTGGGAAACATGCGTCGCGCCAGCGTCTGGTTGAGAACGATGACATGCTGGTCGGGATCGCGATCACGCTCGGTGAAACCGCGGCCGCGCACGATCAGAACATCGAGAGCGGAAAAATATTCCGGTGTAACCGCCCGCCAGTCCACCGGCCCTCCTGTTCCTTCGGCAAAATGTGGCCGGCCGCGAACTGCAATGGAGGCATAGATCCGATAGTGCTCCCAGCCACCGGGAGGCACGGAATCAGCGAGAGCTAGCGTTTTGACCCCGGGCAGCCGCCGCAGCCGGGATTCGAGCTGATCAAAGAAGGCCAGTTCCGGTTCGAGCTGGGAATAGCGATTCTGTCCCAGCGTCATTTCCGCCATGAGCAAGCTGTCGGCGCGCATGCCCAAGGGCTGGTTCTGCAGGTTCCACAGGCTGCGCAACAGCAGGCTGGCGCCGGCCAGCAGGACCAGGGATATTGCGACCTGCGCGACCACCAGAGACTGGCGCCAAGGGCCACGCCAAGCGGGGCTGGAGCGCGTTCCCGCCAGGGCGAGTTGCGCCGGCGCGCGGTGCAGCGCCGGAACCAAGCCAAATATAAATCCACAGGCCACTGAAACCGCCAGGGTGAAGAGCAGCACGCGCGTGTCCAGCGCGGCCTGCTGCAGCCGGGGCAAACCCCTGGGAGCAATGGCAAGGAACACACGCAGCAGGGCGTAGGCCAGAGCGCAGCCCAGGGCTCCGCCGCTCAGCGCCAGCAGCACGCTTTCGCTGAGCGCGTGGCCAATTAGCCGTCCCCGAGTCGCCCCCAGGGCGGCGCGCACCGCCAATTCCCGCTGGCGGGAGGCGGAGCGCGCCAGCAGCAGGTTGGCCACGTTGGCGCAGGCAATCAGCAGCACGGCCAGCACGGCCGCCAGCAGCACCCAGGCGGCCAGGCTGGCGTCACCCAGTTCGCGATCGCGCAACGAGCGCACCAGCAAATGAACTTCGCTTCGAAATTGCGGTGGAGCGCCTTTGAGGGCGTCTTCAAAAAGAGGCTGCAGCTGGGCTTGAGCCTGCTCGATGGTGATCCCGGGCTTCAGGCGGGCAAAGCAGCGCAGAACTCTTCCCGGATATGCGGTTTTCTGTGCATTCCAATCCAGATGTTGTGGTAGTAGAACATCGGCCGGCGTGAGCGTTGGCATTTCGAAGTCGCGCGGCAAGGCGCCGATCACGCGGACGGGTTTGCCATCCAGGGACATCAGCTGGCCGATAGCGGCGGGATTAGCGCCAAAGCGGCTGCGCCACAGGCCATAGGAGATAAGCGCCACGGGTGGGGCGTTGGGACGGTCATCCTCGGGGGTGAAATTGCGTCCAGCCAACGGCCGCAGGCCGAGCACAGGCAGGAAATTCGATTCCACCTGGAGGCAGCTCATGCGCAAGGGATGCGATTCAGTAAGGTCGCAACTGGAGGCGGCCGGGTCAAACGCAGTCATCGAAGTGATGGCCGTAAAGGGGAGTTTGGCCTCCCGCCAGTAGGCATAGTTGGCGCCCAGCATGAACTCGTTATTTTCAATAGGAGCGGTAATGCCCACCGAAACCAGGCGCTCGGCGCGAGCATAAGGCAGGCTGCGGAACAGGATGTGGTCCACCACACTGAAAACCGCTGTGGTGGCGCCGATGCCCAGCGCGATTGTGCAAACCGCCGCCAGGGTGAAAGCCGGGTTCTTGCGGAAACCGCGCAGGGCATGACGCAAATCCATTAGTGCGGAGTCGAGCAGGCGCGCACTCCATTGGTCGCGGCAATCTTCTTTTACAGCTTCTAAGCCGCCCAAGGCGAGGCGGGCTTGCCGCCGGGCCCGTTCCGGCTCCATGCCGGCGGCGATGTTCGCCTCCGTTTGCCGATCGAGGTGAAAGCGCAGTTCCTCGGCGAGTTCTTCATTCATCTGTTCCCGGCGGAACAGAGCACGCAGCAGGGCGAGAATCCGGTTTCTCAGACGCATAACGCTCGGAACTCGGAGCCTCCGGTGGGCAGGAACTCCCCTAGTCATTCGACAAGAAAGATGCGCCCGCTCTTGTAGAATGTCAAGGGGGGAAACCTGAAAATCTGCCGGGCGATGACGGCGTCCGGCGGAGCTGTTTTTGAAAGGGTGTATAAAAGTGGAAGCTGGGTTATTCAAGCAGAGTTCCGGCATGCCACTTGTAAGGTGTTGGCATTCCCTCCCGGTGCCAAAAAGGTATTTTTGACATTCCCTGGAAACGAACCCCAAAACATGGGGTTCCGCAG
>DATJFA010000340.1:0-11120 GCA_035496015.1 Terriglobales bacterium
TGTATCCCAGCAGAGGCCGAAGCGGCGCCACCAGTTCCTGGTAGAGACCCTGCAAGTGTCCCTGAATGGAGTCGAACATTGCGTTCTTGAATTTTTCCACGTACTGCGGGTCGAGGCGGAATTTGGAAAGCTGGAAGCGCAGCATCTGCAGCAGCTTGCGCACGCGCGCCTGCAGTGTAACGGCAGCAAAGTCGGCGGTCTCGCGGGTGAGCACGCAGGCCAGCACGCGGTCCTGAACAGAGAAGTACTCGACGAGAGCGGTATCCGGCGCCAGGCTGGCGCGAATCTCTTCTACCGAAGCCACCTCCGGAATAGCGAAGCCGGCCTCATTGGCCTCGGCAACCGTGGCCTCCTGCAGTGCGCGCATCAGGTGAGCTTCGCGGTCCTGTGCCTCGCGCTCCAGTTTTTCGATGCGCTCGCGGGAGTGGCCTTCGGGCTGCAGTTGCTCGCGCTCAATCAGGTTGTAGTACCAGTTCAGTTCCTCGCGCAGGCCGCGTATGGAGCGCA
This sequence comes from Terriglobales bacterium, assembly GCA_035496015.1. Taxonomy (GTDB): domain Bacteria; phylum Acidobacteriota; class Terriglobia; order Terriglobales; family Acidobacteriaceae; genus JAICWP01. Next base: position 508 of record DATJFA010000340.1, read on the forward strand.
CCAGCTCACTTTGGCCGGAGTCGTCGGCCGTGGAGAGGCGCGCGGGCTGAATCATGAGGTCGAGCAAACTGCGAGATTTGGCCTGTTCGATGTAGCCGAAGATTTCGTCAAAGTCGCCACGGGCACGCAGGCAGAGGTCAACCAGGTGCTCGTAAATCTCGGATTTGTTGCTGAAGAACGCAAGTTTCAGTTCTTCGCCGCGGAGCTGGCCGCGAATTTTGTCGAGCGCTTGCCGCGCGCCCTCGTAGGCGGCAAAGGCGGCAGCGTCATCGCCGCGGGCGCGCTCGATCTCGCCCAGGAGGAATCCGGCCTGATAGCTCAGCAGGGGAGATTCCTGCCCGCTCAGGCGCTCGAGTCCCGCCAGGCAGTGCTGGTGGGCGACCGGGAGTTCCTGCATGCGCAGCGCGATGCGTGCCAGCAGCAGTTCGGCCATGACTGCTTTGCCGCGCACGTTGGAGGGAGCGAAGAACTCGCGCGCGCCGGCCGCCAATTGCCGCGCTTCAAACAGCCTGCCTTCCTGCAGCAGCACCAGCGCCTGGTACAAGTCGAGAAGCGAAGGCCAGACCTGGTTTTTCTCCTGCAGGAAGAGCTGCTTGGCCTGGGCAAAAAGTTCCAGTGCTTCAAAGGGCTGGCCCTGGCGCCCTGCGGCAATGCCGCCAAACACCAGCGTTTTCGCGGCTTCATAGCCCATGCCCAATTGCTGGAATTGTTCGTGCGCGGCGCGCGCCAGTTTGGCCGCCTCGCCGTTGAGGTTGAGCTCTAGATAAATTTCCGCCAAATCCAGATTGCAGAGCGCCAGTTGGTACTTATCAGCGGCCTTCTTGCCGCTGGCCAGGGCTTCGTGCAGCATCTGGATGGAGCGGCCGTATTCGCCGCGAAGAAAATAGAGGTAGGCAATGTTGTAATCCGCCTGCGCCACCAGGATGGGCATGTTTTTCTGCAGGCAATGGGCGCGAGCCAGGCGATGGGTTTCCAGCGCCTTGGCAAAAAGGTTCAGGCTGATGTAGCAGGTGGAAAGATTACTGAGCACCGCCGCCAGGCCCTCGGCGTCATCGTGCTTCAGCAGTTCGCGATAGGCGCGCTCGTAGCATTCGGCAGCTTCGGTAAAGCGGTCCTGGCGGTGGTAAATGTTGCCGGTGTTGATGTCGAGTCGCGCCAAACGGAGCGAGTCGCCCTGCTGGGCGAAGACGGCGCGGGCGCGCTCAGCCGCCGTTAGGGCGCGGTCGTACTGGCCGAGTAAAAGCAGCGGCTGAATAGAGCCGCTCAGGGTGCGGCCCAGTTCCACGCAGTTTCCCAGTTCCTCAAACAGCGCTATGGCGCGCTCATGGAATTGCACGGCGGCGGCGTGCTGATCAATAGCGTAAAGCGCGTTGGCCTTGGAGCGCAGGCTTTGCGCCAGCGCCAGCTTGTCTCCTAAAGATTCGGAAATGACAACGGCCGCGTCCGCCAGGCGCAGGGCGCTGACCGTATCCACGCGTACCAGTTCGCGAACCCGGTTGGAAAGCTCCTGTACGACGGCAGGCTGCCAGAGGGCGCGCTTTTCGGCAATGAAGCGTGAACGCGCGTTCTCGTCGGCCAGCGCCGAGAGTTGCGCGATTACCGCCTCGAGGTCGAGGGCTGGGGAGGCTCCGGCGCTCATTTGAATCCCAGCCTTTCCAGTTGCCTGCGGAGATGGGCCAGGCAGCGGCCGCGAATGAAGCCGATGGACCCAGTGGCGAGGCCCAAGCTGCGGGCGATCTCCTGGTAAGGCCGGGCGGGAGTCTCATAAAACAACATGCGGACTAAGCGCTCGCAGCGCGGGGACAGAAGCCGCAGAGAATCGCGCACCGCCTGCTCGCGCTGGCCTTCAATCAGGACTTCTTCCAGCGTGGGCGCGCCGGCATCAATCTGCGTTTCGATCGGTTCGCTCTCCAGCGGGACTTGCCGCTTTCCGTGCGCCCGGCAATGCAGGCACTTGTGGTAGCACACCTGAATCAGCCACTTGGGGAGCGCCTGCGGTTCGCGTATGTCCGGCAGGCCGGTGAGCAAATCGAGGAACACCGCCTGAAAAATGTCCTGTGCTTCCTCGTGCAGCCCCATTTTTACGGGAATGGAGTAGACGAGGTTCTTGTACTTAGCGACCAGCGTGGTCCAGGCTTCCTGGTTGCCCTTGCGGCAGGCCGCGAGCAGGCGCTCATCGTTCCACGGCAGTTGCCGCGCGGGTTGGGCCGTGAGAACGGGCATTTCAGTGGGACCGCGCCATTTCCGCTCCCTGCCTGAGGTAGAGCTGGTCAACGTTCCACAGGGTGGTGGGTTCGAGCACCGCGGGATGGAAATTTCCCACCCCGGGCTTGGCGGCGACCAGCACATCTGGTGTGGCCAGGAACACCATAGGCAGATTGGCGGCAATGATCTGCTGCGCCTGGTCGTAAAGCCGCTTGCGACGCTGGTAGTTGAGTGTGAGCATTTGCTGGTTCATCAGGCGGTCAAGCTCGGCTTCCCAGGTGGTGGCGGGGTGAGTCTCGCCCAGGTGCCACAGGTGGGTGCTGCCGTTTGAAACCCAGACGTTCATTTCGGCATTGGGGTCGGCGTCGCCGCCGCCCAGGCCCAGAATGGCGGTCTCGAAGTTGTAGTTCTGGAAAACGCTCGCCAGCAGCGCGCGAAATTCCAGCGGCACCAGGTTGACCTTCATTCCCAGCTTGGAGAGATCATCCTGGATGATGGTGGCCATTTGCATGCGCTGTGCATTAGAGGAGGCAACGACGATAGAAAACTCCACGGGCTGCCCCTTAGGGTCCATCAAGCTGCCGCTGGAGTTCCAGGAGAAGCCTGCAGACTGCAGCAACTGGCGGGCGGCTTCCAGCGAGCGCTGCGGATGTGGGATTGCCGAGTTCACCCACAGCTTGTTGCCGGGGCTGACGTTGCCCCAAAGCGGCGTGCCTCGGCCGCCGTAGGCGAGGCGAACGATGGCGTCGCGGTCAATGGCGGCTGAGACCGCCTGCCGAAAACGCAACTCACGGAACCATGCCTGCTTGCGCTCAGCCTCAGGCAGTTTGCTTGAGGAGAGATCATTCAGATTGAAAAGCAGGAAGTTGTATTCGGTACTGGGACCCAAGTCGTCAAGCTGGAAGCCGGCGCTTTGCCGCGCCAGCAGGGAATAGTTTTGCGCGCTGAGACGGTTGACCACGTCGGTCTCTCCAGCCTCAAATTGCATCAGGCGCGCGTCTTCATTGCCGGCAAAGACGAAGACAAGCTCATCCAGATAAGGCAAGCGGCGCCGGGCCGAATCCGCTTTCCAGTAATAGGGGTTGCGCTCCAGAACCAGCCGCTGGCCGGGCAGGTACTGCTTCGGGCGAAACGGGCCCAGCCCTACAACCTGCGAAGAAGAAGTGTTCAGCGACCATTGCTGCAGGAACCGGCCCTCACGGTACGGTTTCTCCAGGAGGTGCCGAGGCAGGATGGCCAGGCTGTCGAAGATGCGCTCGGCGGCGGCATAGGGGCGCGCCAGCGTGAAGCGCACGGTGTACTGGTCTAGCTTGCTAACCTGAATCGGCTTGCCATCAATGATCAGCAAGTCGCGCTGCGGGGAATCAATCTTTTCGTCGGTGTAAATGGCGAAGGTGAAAATCACATCGTCGGCGTCGAAGGGCTGGCCGTCGGAGAAGCGGATGCCGCGCCGCAGTTTGAGCGTGTAGTTGAGGCCGTCGGAGGAGACCTTCCAGGATTTGGCCAGCGCGGGCTCGCTCTGCTGGGTGGCGCGGTTGATGTGCACCAGGTCAGCCATCAGCCCGCCGATCACCTCGCGGGAAACCGCGTCTTCTGCCGTAACTGGATTCAGAGTCTTAGGCTCGGCGCGCAGGCCCACAACCAGGCGTCCGCCGTATTGGCCATTTTCTGTCGAAAGTTGCACCTCTTCCTTGGGTTGTACGGGAGCAGGGCCGGGCGCGGCCAGGCAAAAAACGGCAAGAAGCTGCAGCAGCAGGCAAAGGCGGGCTAAACTTCGCAAAATGTGCCTTTCCCCACAGAACTGCCTGGCTAGATTGAGGAAGATTTTAGCCAGCGCTGGAGTCGTTCGGCTAGCCACCAGTACGTTACGGACGTAACCACCAGGGCAATCGCAGGTGTCAGCATCCACCAGTAGGAAACCAAAACGCTGTATTGCTGCAGGACCGCCAGCAAGTTGCCCCAGCTGGGGACCGGCTCGCTGACGCCCAGGCCGAAGAAAGAAAGCGCCGCTTCCGCGGCCACGAACTGCGGGATGAGAAGCGCGGCCTGGGTGAGCAGGACGCCGATGGTCATAGGCGCGATGTGGCGGCGCAGCAAATAGGCATCTGTGGCGCCAAAGCCGCGGGCCGCCAGCACAAAATTGCGCTCCCGTGCACTCAACACCACGCCGCGAATCAGGCGCATGGGGCGGGCCCAGCCCAGTGAGCCGATCACTCCGACCACCAGGAGGAATGTGGCCGCCGCACTCAAGTGCAGGGGCAGCATGGCGCGCAGCGCGAGCAGGAAATATAGCCAGGGGATGACCAGAAAAAGTTCGGCGCCGCCGGTGAGCAATTCATCCGTCCATTTTCCGTAGTAGCCGGCAACCGTGCCGATCAGCGTGGCCAGCAGAAGCGAAATCAGGGTCGCCAGCAGGCCAATGGCGAGTGAAATACGTCCTCCATATAGCAAGCGGGACCACATGTCGCGACCGTAAGCATCGGTGCCAAGGACGGAAACCCGACCGGGTGCTGGGACGCCGAACAGATGTAGATCTGAGCGCAGACCTGCCAGGCTGTACTGCCAGCCGTGAACGAAAAAATGGACGGGATAGCAGGGCGATTGCTGGTTTCCGGTGGCAGCCCCGCCTGCGTCGCATGCGTATGGCCGCAGGTGGAAGCCCTGCTGCCCCAGGAACTGCAGATGGGAGGGAGGGGTGTAGGGCAGATCGCGATCCTGTTCTGCGGGATCGTAGGGAGCAAGAAAGCCGGCGCACAGAAACGCCAAGTGCCACAAAACCAGCAAGGCGGCGGGCAGCCAGATTGAGCGTCTAAGCCGCATCGGGGCTCCCGGTCCGGATGCGCGGGTCGGCTGCCAGCAGCAGCAGGTCAGCCGCAAAGTTCCCCACAATCATCATCACCGCCGCCAGCATGGCCGCCGCCACCACCACATCGAGATCACGCGCCAGGGTGGCATCCAGGATCAGTGGTCCCAGACCCGGCCAGCCGGTCACCACTTCCACCAGCAGCGACCCGCTCAGCAGCGCAGCCAGCGACAGACCGAACAAGGAAATGGCGGGATTCGCCGCCGCGGGAAGAACATGCCGGAACAGAAGCCGCGCCCCGCCAATGCCGCAGCCGCGTGCTGCTTCCACAAAGGGAGCGTGCAGCACCTCGAGCACGCTGGCCCGCAAATGACGCACGATAACCGGCACGCCCACCAGCACGAGTATGCCAACTGGAGTCAGCATATGCCGCGTGATATCGCCGGCCTTACCCCCGGCGGACAATTCATCAAAACCGACCGAAGTCATCCCTCCGACCGGCAGCACGTGCGAGCGCACCACCAGGGCCAGTAGCCCAACCGCCAGCACAATTTCAGGGACAGAGATGAATACGGAGGTAAAAGCCGAGATGCCACGATCGAACAGCGAGCGTTCGTACCTTGCCGACCAGACCGCCAAGGGAACGGAAATGAGCCAGCACAGCAGCATGGCCACGCCGCCCAGCAGCAACGTGTGCTCCGCCGGGGCCAACATCAGGCGCGCAACCGGCGTGTTGTAGGCAATGGAGAATCCGAAGTCGCCGCGCAGCACAGAGCGCATCCAGCGCGCGTAGCGCACCCCCAGCGGCTGATTCAGCCCATAGCGTGCCTGCAGCAGGGCGATGGTCTGCGGTGAAATCTGGGGGTTCAGGCGGATTTCGTCAAAATAAGTACCGGGCGCCAGCCGGGTCAGCAGAAAACAGAGCACAGAGACGGCCAAGAGCAACAGAACCACGCGTGCCAGGCGGCGGGCAAGGTAGCTCTTCATTGCGCCGACCCCGTCGCCGTCAGCGGGCGGGTGGCTGCCGCCAGCAGCTTTCTGGTCTCGGCGTGTTGTGGCGTGGAGATGATTTGCCGCGCCGGCCCTTCTTCCACCAACCGGCCCGCCGCCATGATGGCGATTCGATTCGCCAGGTGCCCCAAAAGGAAAAGGTCGTGCGATATGAAGAGGTAGGCGATTCCGTGCGCCGCCTGGAGATCAAGCAGCAGGTTGACGATTTGCGCGCGGGTGGAGAGGTCGAGGCCGGTGAGGGGTTCGTCGAGAACCAGGAGTTTGGGCTTGAGCACCAGAGCGCGGGCCAGAGTGAGGCGCTGGCGTTGTCCGCCGCTGAACTCGTGCGCGCGGCGGCCAGCCCATTCAGGCGGCAGGCCGACCTCCAGCATGGCTTGGCGCACCCGCTCCCCGCGCTCGGCGGCCGTTCCCAAGCTCTGGATCAGCAGGGGCTCGCCTATGATTTCGGCGGCGGTAAAGCGCGGATTCATGGCGGTAGCGGCATCCTGAAAAACCATTTGTATATCCGGCCGGAGGGGCCGCAATTGTCGAGAGCTGAAGCGCGCCAGATCGCGGCCGGCAAAAAGAATCTCGCCTTCATCTGGGCGCTCGATCCGGCTGACGCAGCGCGCCACGGTGGATTTTCCGCATCCTGAACTGCCAGCCAGCCCCAGCGTGGTTCCAGCCGTGAGCGTGAAGCTGACATTTATGGCAGCCTGCACCCGCGCACCCGGCCGTCCCAGCGTGCCGCGGCGGGTGTAGCTCCTGGCGAGATTTCGTACCTGCAGCAAAGGTGTTGACGCCGGCGCTTCTTTATTCATATTTGAAACAACTGACCTGCTGCTTTTTCGGCTGCGCGCGCGGGGCCGGGCGAGAGCCGGAACAAACCGCCATGCGCTCGGGACAGCGCGGCTCGAAGGCGCAGCCCGGCGGCAACCGCATGGAATCCGGCGGCTCGCCGGCAATAACCGGGAGCCGATGGCGCGGCGCCACCTCGGCGGCAAGGCGCACCAGCGCCTGCGAGTAAGGGTGCAGAGGCCGACCAAATACCTGTTCGCGCGTTCCCGCTTCCACGATTTCACCGGCATACATCACCAGCAGGCGTTCGGCCCATCCGGCAAAGACCGAGGGATCGTGACTGATGATCAGGCAGGCCATGCCATAACGTTCGCGCAGGTTCGCCAGCAGGGTGAGAATTTCCACTTGCAGGGCTGCGTCCAGCTTACTGGTGGGTTCGTCGGCAATAACCAGCGCGGGGCGGCAGCACAGGGCTTGCGCGATGGCCACCCGCTGCCGTTGCCCACCACTGAGCTGATGCGGGTAGGCGCTCGCCACCTCGGCCGGCCGATCGAAGCCAACTTCCGCCAGTAACGCCGGCACACGCGCCCCGCGCTCCCGCCGGTCACGACAGCCGTGGGCGCGCAGCACCTCCGCAATTTGTGTTCCTACCCGAATCACTGGGTTGAGCGCCAGGGCAGGGTCCTGCCAGATGATGGCAATTTGCGCGCCCCGCAAGGCGGCCAGCTGCTTTTCCGTCATCTGCAGCAGGTCGGCGCCGCGAAACTTGACGCTGCCGCTCTCGTAGCACGCGCTGGCCGGCAACATTCGCGCCAGCCCCAGGGCCAGCGTGGTCTTGCCCGAGCCGGACTCGCCCAGGATTCCCACCACCTCGCCCGCCGCGATAGAGAAACTGGCGTGCTGCACGGCCGGGAGACGTTGTTCACCATTGCCGTAGCTGATGCTCAAATTTTCGATTTGGACCAGATCCCCCATAGGCGGTCACTCCTACTATGTGGCTACTGCCCGCCAACGCCAATTGACCAATTGGGAGCCTGCCGGAGCAGCCCGATTCGCGGTGCGTTCGCATCGCGCGGAAGTCCTGTCGACGTCCGCTGAGCGCCGGACGATTCCGGTGAGTTTCGAGATGGCGCTTGGTTGCATTAGGTCCGGTCGCAAGAGTGGGTGTGCGATTTCGGACAGAAAAACGCGAATCTGAACACCAATGCCCATTGCCAGCGTACAGAACGCACGTATGGGGTTGATTTTTCAGCACCTTGCAATTTGTGGAGTGGCTATCGGAGTGCACCCCCTCGGGGTTCTCCACTGTGATTATGAGCCAGCAGGAGGAACAGTGCTTCAGGACTTCCGCTATGCCGCCCGACAGTTAGGCAGGTCGCCAGGTTTTGCCATCATCGTAGTGCTCACCTTGGCGCTGGGAATCGGTGCGAACGCCGCTATCTTCAGCATCGTTGACTGGCTGCTGTTGCGCCCACTGCCGGTCGCAAATCCAGGACAACTGGCCACCATTTGGCAGCAACAGGGGAACCAGCAAGTTCTATTTCCCGGTTCATCCGTCCCCGACTATCGCGAACTTGCAAGTCAGAGTACGGCCGCATTCGATGATGTGTTCGGCTACGCCCCGGACCTGATAGGGCTTCGTGTCCGGGACAACAAGCCGGAACGCGTCATCACCAATTACGTTACTGGCAACTTCTTCTCTGCCTTGGGGCTGAAGCCGGCATTGGGCCGCTTGATTTTGCCGTCGGAAGGCAGAGCGCCCGGCTCGGATCCCGTAATCGTCCTCAGCTACTCCTTCTGGAGGCGGCGAATGGGCGGCGATGCCGGCATTCTGGGCACAAGAGTATTGGTAAACGGCCACCCGCTGACCGTCGTGGGCATCGCTCCCGAGGGCTTCCATGGAATTGCGCCATTTCTTTCGGTAGATGGGTACGTGCCGCTGGGCATGGGGACGGTGATTGACCAGCCGCCGGATTTCATGAGTAACCGCGGCCAGCGGGGGCTGATTCTGCTGGGAAGGCTGCGCCCCGGCGTGAGCCCGCAGCAGGCACAGGCGGCTATCGCCGTCGTAGCCCAGCGCCTGGCGCGGCAATATCCGGACGTTGACAAGAACCTGACGATGATGGTGTTTCCGGAAGCGGGGAGCCGGTTGGGTGACCCGCGGACCAATAGCGTCAGCCTGATATGCGGCCTTTTTCTCGGGTTGGCTGGTCTGGTGCTGCTGCTGGCTTGTGTGAATGTGGCCAACATTCTGCTGGTGCGAGCCAGCACGCGTGCCCGGGAAATGGCGATCCGCGCCGCACTCGGCGCCCGCCGTGGCCGGCTGGTGCGGCAACTGCTGATCGAGAGCATCCTGGTGGCCGTGCTCGGCGGCGCCGCCGGCTTGCTCATCGGCTGGCTGGGCACCACGGCACTAACCTCGATAAATCTCCAGACCGATCTGCCCATACTTCTGGAGTTGAGTTTCGATTGGCGCGTGTTTGCCTATGCCTTCATTGTGGCGCTGCTAACCGGAGTAGTCGTGGGCGTGTTCCCCGCGTTGCGTGCCTCGCGCCGCGATTTGAGCAGCGCATTGCATGAAGGGGGCCGCGGGGTTATCGGGGCCCGCCAGCGGGTTCGCACGGCGCTGGTTGTGGCCCAGGTGGCGGGCTCGCTCATGTTGCTCATCATGGCCGGCTTGTTTACCCGCAGCCTCGGACATGTGCAACAGACGAATCTCGGCTTCGATCCCACGCAGGTGGTGAACCTCACCATGGACCCGGCGGAAATCGGTTACCATCCCGAGCAGACTCGCGAGTTCTACCGCGAACTACTGACGCGCATTCGCGCCACCCCCGGCGTGGTCTCGGCTACCAGCGCCTCTTCCGTCCCTTTCGGCTATTACGGTAGTTCCGACAGCCCGTTAGTTGACGGATACCAGCCGCCGCCCGGACAGGGAGCGCCGGTTGCCATGGTGAACTACATCAGTACGGAGTATTTCGGTACGCTGCGTGTTCCCCTTACCCGCGGCCGGGCCTTCACCGACGCGGACAACGAAAGTGCCCCTTACGTCGCGATTATCAATGAAACTTTCGCCAAGCGCTTCTGGCCCAATCAGGATGTGGTGGGCCACGAATTCAAACTAACCGGAGATACGAAACACAACCTCAAGATTGTGGGCGTTGCCCGCGACGCACGCTATCAATTCTTCACCATTGCCGGCGCCGGCCAGCCTTACGTCTATTTGCCTCTTGCGCAGCACGCGGAAGCGGCCACTTTACAGACGGTGCAGGTGCGGACAGCCGGAGACCCGGGGAGCATGATTCCAGCATTAGAGCAAGCCGTCTCCGCCCTTGCTCCCAACCTCCCGGTGTTTGAAATGAAGACCATGAGCCAGGCCCTCTATAGCTTGAATGGATTCCTGATTTTTCAGGTGGGGGCGGGATTGGCGGCGGCGCTGGGAGGCCTCGGCCTGGTGCTCTCGGTGGTGGGAGTGTATGGCGTGATTTCTTATGCCGCCAGCCAACGCACTCACGAGATTGGGGTGCGAATGGCGCTGGGCGCGCAACCTGGGGAGATCCTGCGCATGATCTTCCGCCAGGGCATCTTCATCGTCATTTTGGGTCTGCTGGTGGGAGTTGCATGTGCGCTGGCGGTTGCGCGAGTGGTGGGCACGTTTCTGACGGTAAGCGCAACCGATCCGGTGACCTACGTATCAGTTTCCATTGTGCTGGCAATTGTGGCGCTCACCGCTTGTGCAATTCCCGCACGGCGGGCCATGCGCGTGGACCCGATGGTGGCGCTGAGGTATGAGTAGGCAAGGCCCCGTAACGCGCCC
>DATJFA010000341.1:0-7621 GCA_035496015.1 Terriglobales bacterium
CTGCGCAGCGGCCGTGGCCCCGCGCGCCTGCTCTTCTTTGAAGGCGACTTGCGCAACCAGTTGCCCGCCGGCCACCAGGTGGAAGTTACCTACGAGGCGCAGAACGGAGCCAACCGCGTGCTGGCGCTGAGCTACAAGTAGGCTGGCCTGTTCCGGTCACAGGCGCTCCCCAAGAACAAGACCAATAGCCACCGCGGAGATGCCGAGCCCCCCGGCGTAATGCGGAGCTACTTCAGCTGCGAAGCATCTGCGCGTCCCACCGCACTGGGCAGTGCACGCTATACCCTTCGGGGCTGAAGCACCTCAGGGTGACTCCCGTCGAAGGAAAGGGCAGCTCCATGCGGATAAATTGAGCATAGGCAGCAGCCCTAACAATTTTCTACTTCGCCAGGCGGTCAATTTTCGCCGCGAGGATGAAGTCGCTCTCCGTCAGCCCGTCAATCTTGTGGGTGTAGGTGGTGATGCCCACCTCGCCCCACTTCAGAACGATATCGGGATGGTGGCCCTGCTCTTCCGCCAACTCTCCCACGCGGTTGACGAATTCCAGCGCCTGGCGGAAATCGGGAAACTTGTAGGCGCGGGTAAGGTGGTGTTCGTTGACCACGGTCCAGCCGGGCAGTTGCTTTTTGAAGGACTCCAGTTGCGCGCCCTTGAGAGGCGGCACGCCGCCGCGGCAGGGCACACAGGTTTTGCTGGCAAGATCGGAAACCGCTGCATTGGCCATTGTTGTAAACCCCCAGCCAACTAATTTACTGCAAGATGGAGGCCAGCGGGAGCGGTGTACAATCTGCCGACTGACATGCAGAGCAAAGCAGCACTGGCGAAGTTTTCGGGAGTAGAGCGGCAGCTGGAGATCTACCAGGCGGGAATGATGGGTGGGAAGCCGACGGTGCCGGTTTCGCCGGAAATGCTGGAGCAGAAGGCGAGAGAAGTACTGGAGCCGCGCGCTTACGACTACGTGGCTGGAGCAGCGGGCGGGGAGCAGACGGCGCGGGCCAACCGGGAGGCATTCTACGGCTGGCGCATTGTGCCGCGCATGCTGCGCGATGTATCGCAACGCGACCTGAGGGTGGAACTGCTGGGCCGAAAGCTGCCGGCCCCGGTGCTGCTGGGCCCGGTGGGAGTGCAAGGCATTATTCATAGTGACGCTGAATTGGCCACAGCGCGCGCGGCAGCTTCCCTGGGCGTGCCCAGCGTGCTGAGCACGCTCTCTTCCAAGCCGCTGGAGCAAGTAGCGCAGGCCGGCGGCGACGGCCCGCGCTGGTTTCAGCTCTACTGGACAACGCATCCGGAGCTAACCGCCAGCCTGCTGCGGCGGGCAGAGGCGGCGGGCTACTCGGCGCTGGTGGTCACCCTCGACACATCTATCTTGGGATGGCGGGAGCGCGACCTGCAGCATCCTTATTTGCCCTTCCTGCTGGGAGAAGGGCTGGCCAATTTCTTTACCGACCCGGTATTTCGTTCGCTGCTGCCGAAGCCGCCGCAGGAGGACCCGGTGGCGGCAATTCGGCTGTGGGGCGGCATCTGCTCCCATACGGCGCTGACCTGGAAGGACCTGAATTTTCTGCGGCAGCACACGCGTATGCCCATTCTGCTGAAGGGAATTCTGCACGCGGAGGACGCGGAGCGGGCGTTGGCCAGCGGGGTGGATGGGCTGATCGTTTCCAATCATGGCGGCCGCCAGGTGGATGGCGCCGTTGCGGCGCTGGACGCGCTGCCCGCGGTGGTGCGGGCCGTGAAGGGCCGCGTCCCGGTGCTCTTTGACAGCGGCATTCGCCGCGGGACCGATGCGGTGAAGGCGCTGGCCCTGGGAGCGCGGGCCGTGCTGCTGGGCCGGCTCTACATTTGGGGGCTGGCAGCGGGCGGGGAGCAGGGCGTGCGCGAGACTCTGCTCAACTTCCTGGCTGATCTCGACCTCACGCTGGCGCTGAGCGGCTATTGCTGCTGCGCGGAATTGAATGAGGCGGCGCTGGCGCGGGCAGTGGGAGCAACGATTTCAGAATAGGCCGAGACTTTTCGAGGCGGGTTTCAGAAAATAAAAAAGGGAGCGCGAAACACTGTCCGCTGCTCCCTAGGCTTGTACCCTCCCCCAGGTACTTCGCCGAAACCAATACTACGCAGACCAGCGGGACTGTGGAATGGCACGAAAGTGGCAGCAGGCTGGCACGCAGGTAATCACGTCTAGCAAAAGCACACCCGCCAAAGAAGCGGCGGGTGTTTTACAAATCATGACTCAGGAGAGAAAAAGGCGTAAGAAAAAAGGGGGAGATACACCGCGAGGTGCTGCACTGCGTGAAACTAGGAACCGATGGCGCTAGCTGTCTCGGAAAAGACGTTGTTCGCCTGCGAGCCGATCAGCCGGATCGTTCCCACCACGATTACCAGAATCACCGCCAGCATCACAGCGTACTCGGCGATATCCTGTCCCTCATCGTTCGACCACATGTTCTGCAGAAGTTCTTTCACGTTCGTTTCTCCAACTGCCAAATTTCGCCTTGCGGCGATTGGTGATGCCATGCTACGAGGCGGGAGGGTGGGGGAGAATGGCCCGTCGGTGCCATAACGCCCACGGCCGTAATTCACTTGAGGTTACCGGCGGTAAGTAGCAGATGGAGAATAGCTTACGATTTACGCGGGACCCTTTCCAGCATCTCCGAATGGACAAAGCCGGAGTGCGGGGTGGCCGGACCTGAGCTGGACCTGACAGCCGCCATTTGAGGGTTGTTGAAATCGCGGGGCAGTGAACCATAGCATCTGCCCACCACTTAATGTCCTGTGTGCCGGCGGATGCCGGAACCAGAGCTTTTGGAAAAAGAGAAAATTCTTTCCCTGGAACTGCTAATTCTTGTCCAACGGAGATGGCAGCGAGGAATTTTTCCGCAGCATGCGCTTGCTTCCGTCATATAATCGAATTGCTCCCCCAGGGCGCGCCGACTCCCGGGAACGTCCCCAAGTTCCACAAGCAGGCCAAGGATGGCGGCGGTTTCAAAAATCGAACAAGGTGTGGTGGAATTGCGCACGGATGTGGGCCGTTTATACGTGCGCCCGACAGGGTGGCAGCGCCTGTATCTGCGCTGGACCTTCCGCAATTTTCATAGTCTGTCACTGCAGATTCTGAACCGGCGGCAAAAACAGCTGATCGAAAACCTGAGCCGCAGCGCCATTCTGACAGCGGCGGAACATGTGCCGGCGACCGCGGTGATCGGCATTGTGGAGAACATGACGGTGCTGGCGCTGCCTTCAACCGCCGAGATGGCGGAAGCCGCCAGCACAGTGAAGCCGGCGGTGGCCGATGCCCATCTTGCTGTCCTGCAGGGCGGAGCCGAGGACGCGGCGCTTGAGTCGAGCATTGCTGCGCCGGAACAGGAAGGCCCTTCCGCAAAGCCGGCCGCCCAGCGCCCGGTTACTCCCGAGATTTTCCACGAGTTCTCCGTTGAACATGCGGCCAGTGAGCACGATGAAGTCACCGAGCATGCTCCGCAAGCGGAACACGAGCAACGGGGGCAGCGCAAACCGTGGGCGTTAGCTTTCGCTCTGGCCGGCGCAGCCGTAGCGCTGCTGCTCGCCTTCTGGCTGGCTCCGCTGGTGAGTGTGCCGCAACTGAACATTACTGCGGCGCCGGTTCCACAAGCGCCACCGCTTGTGGCCATCGAGAAGCTTGCGGCTCCCGCTGCTGCACTCGCGGTGAAAGCAGCCGCACAGCCTGCAAACCTGGCGGCTCAAGGCTCATCTGCTGCGAGGCCAGCCGCAACCAACCCGCAACTGGCGAAGAGAAGCTCTTCTGCTGCCGCAGCACCGGCACGGACTGCGGCTGTTCCGGATTCGGCTCCGTTGCCTCAAATCGAGGAGGCGCCTCGTTCCGGTTTCATTTATCCCGTAGCCCCCAATCCCAATCTGGTGGGCAAGGTTGTGCTGAAGGCGGTGGTGGGGAGCGATGGAGCGGTCAAGCAGGTTGAAGTGCTAAGCGGCGAACGCGCCCTGGCTTCCGCAGCCGTGCGTGCAGTGCGGCAGTGGCGCTATGCCCCGCCGCAGGTGGATGGTCATACGGTGGAAGCGGAAACCCACGTCACCATCAGCTTCCTCGGCGACGATGCGGTTTCCATCATCCTGCCGCCCAGCCGATAAGGCGCAGGGCTGATTATCGGCTTGTGACCCCAGGCACCCCAGAAGCTAATTTGCGATAGCCGACGGTTGAAGCTCACCTGCCGCACACCTCCGGCAATTCTGGGCCCTGGCCCCTTCGCACCCGAACGGTTGCGGCGCTGTGGGCTATTGTCGTTCTCCCATAACTCTGATGGCATTCACTTACGGATTACTGCCGAGAGTTGCTTGTGTCACAATCGGAACCTTGAACTACGTTGTTGGAATACGGCAATTCCGTATATTGTAAAGCCTGTTATCACTCGTCGTGGACAGCAGGATCCTTTGATTCTTCTGTCTCCCGCCGGGCAAGCATGCTGCCGGTGTAAAATGTGGGCTTTTGCCGGTGAGAAGCTCTTCTTCTAGCAATCTTCTATTTCAATTCTGAGAGGATCTATGTCAGGTCGTCTTCAAGGGAAGGTCGTGATCGTCACCGGGGCCACCAGCGGGATTGGCGAAGGTACTGCGAGGCTGTTCGTGGGGGAGGGCGCCAGGGTAGTGCTGGCCGGCAGGTCGGAGGAGAAGGGGCAAGCGTTGGCGGCAGAGCTAGGCGAAGCGGCCACCTTCTGCCGCACCGATGTTACGAACGAGGCTGACATCGTGGGCATGATCGGCCATGCGCAGACGCACTTCGGGCGACTGGACTGCCTGTTTAACAATGCCGGCGCTTCAACTTCCAGCTTTGGGGTTGAGGGCCTCACCGAGGACGCTGTCTTGTACGACCTGAAGCTGCTGATCGCCAGCGTTCTGCTGGGCGTCAAGCATGCCGTGCCGCTAATGCGCCGGCAGGGTTCCGGATGCGTTATCAACAATGCCAGCATCGCGGGTTTTGCGTCTGGCTACGGGCCGGTGGTGTATAGCGGTGCCAAGGCAGCGGTGCTGCAGATCACACGCAGCTTGGCGATGGAACTGGCCAAGGACAACATCCGGGTCAATGCCATCTCCCCCGGTGTCATCCAAACGCCGATCTTCGGCCGAGTCATGGGATTCGAGGAGGAGCGTACCCAGAGAACCCTAGACGAAGTCGGGAGCTGGCTGGGTTCATTTGCCCCGCTTCAGCGTGCCGGGACGCCGGTTGAAATCGGCAAGGCGGCAGTTTTTCTCGCCAGCGATGACAGCTCCTACATTACCGGTGAAAACCTGGTGGTGGATGGCGGCATGACTGTTGGATTGACCTGGGATGACGTTGGCCACCGCATCAACAAGCTCGCGGCAGTGGGCAAGGCGTAACTTACGATAACGTCTGTTTACGCCAGTTGCGATTCGAAGCTGGAATGTCAGCGGCTTTGGACATAGACTTCCCCCGAGGTGTCCAGCTATGAAGCTCGAAAATCGCATTGCTCTCGTCACCGGTGCAGGATCGGGAATTGGCCGGGCAATCGCATTGCTCTACGCTGAACACGGTGCAGTGGTGATTGTCAACGACGTCAATCTTCAGGCGGCCAAGAACACTATCGCAGAAATGGGAAGCGCGAACTCGAAGGCTTACGCTGCCAGAGCCGATGTTTCAAACAGTGCGCAAGTGAAAACCATGTTTTCCGACATCGAAACCAAGTATCAAAGGCTTGATATTCTCGTGAACAACGCGGGCATAGCGGAGGCATCGGCGAACCTGAGGAAAGTGATAAACCGACGAGGTGAGGCGAGAGTGTCGGAGATGAGAACGGGACGAATTCAGACCCATTGGGATATTACCCAGGAGATGAGCGATGAGGAATGGAATGGGGTGCTCAGCGTACATCTGAATGGGACGTTCTTCTGTACTCGTGAAGCACTGAAGCTGATGGGCCGTAATAATCTCGGGGTGATCATTAACATGTCGAGTGTTGCAGCCCTGGAGGGGCTTCCATTTGCTCCACACTATAGCGCTGCCAAAGGAGGCATTTTGGCATTCACCCGCTCGCTGGCGCAGGAAGTCGCCTCTCGCAACATCCGCGTGAACGCCATCTGCCCCGGTGTTATCACGACGCCGATGACGGAAGGTTTCTCTCCTCTTTTGAAGGCGGCATATGCAATGCGAATTCCCATGGGCCGGGAGGGAAGCCCGCACGAGGTTGCGACGGCTGCTCTGTTTCTTGCGTCAGATGATAGTTCTTATTTCACTGGCCAGTGGCTTTCGCCAAACGGCGGATTTTTTATAGGTTGAAACCCGTTCCGGAACTCTGCTCGTCTGCAAGCTGATCGTTGGGGGACCTCTGTGATTTCGTAGTTGTTGTGAAATCCCCTTCACGTTCATTACTTCTTCGCAGTCGCCCCAGAAATGGTGCAAATAGAGTAATGTACGTGAAGGCCTGTTCTCGGCAATCATCCGGCCCACACCTTTTGTGCGATGGTACTCATGGCTGTCAGCAATAGAATCCACTGCATGATTTATACATTGCGAGGGGTCGCCCTCTGCATTCTGGTATCCACTGCTTTTCTATACGTCACAACTCCCCTTCTTGCCCAAGAGGGTTCCGGAATGCTCTGTGTAGCACCTCTTCCGAAACCGGTGTGCTCAGCTGACGTGTGTCTCTCTGGCGCACAAGGATTTTCCTGTGCGTCGGGCAATGCGTCTGTGAAAGTGGACTCGCGCAAGCCTGTGCCATTGCCAAAAAAAGAAAGCATGAGCCTCACCGGATTGGCATTAACCGCGAGTCATCGAGTCGTGCTCTTGTGTGACGACAAACCAAAAGAATCGTTCAAATTCCGCTTCTCGGAACTCCCGTTCGAGCGTGCATCGGCGAAGAAAGATAAGGCCTGTCTTTTCGTGAATGACCTCTATGGATGGGTGCAGCTAATGCCTCTTGTTAAGCCCACCCCTTGGTGCAAGTGCAAACAGTAGGTGCTAGCGCCTGGAAATTGCACCAGAGATGGTGCAAGATTCTCAAAGTATGTGAAGGCCTGTTTACGTCAATTAATACGAGGTAGACTTGCTCCTCTATGACGGGGCAGCAACAGCCCACAAGACGCCGTATTTGGAAGGCTGCGGTCGTCGTGGTGTTGCTCCCACTGATTTTGCCGCTGGTTATTTCCGCCGTACTGCTGTTCGCGTTGCACCGCATCATTCTGTATGCGCTCGTCTGGTTAATCTGGTTGCCACAAGGGAAGGACACGCTCGTTGTTTATTCCAATAGCCCAATCTGGCAGGAGTACATGAGCGAACAGGTGCTCCCTCTCGTGCAAGAACGAGCCTTTGTGCTGAACTGGTCGGAGCGGAGCAAATGGCGCAAATGGGGGCTGGCGCAGCAAGTTTTTTACAGCTTCGGCGGTCAGCGGGAGTTCAACCCTTTAGTCGTTTTGTTTCGTCCCTTCCAGCGTGCCAGACTTTTCAGATTTTGGTCGGCTTTCAAAGAATGGAAACACGGGCATAGCGAAAGCGTTGAGCGGTTGAAAGATGACCTGCGCATGAGCCTGTGAGTTGACTCCCGGCGCTTCTGCCCCAGAAATGGTGCAAAGGCGATAATGTACATGAAGGCCTGTTCAGGACAGTTGACGCAGA